>NZ_JACJES010000080.1:0-241 GCF_014164175.1 Pseudoalteromonas sp. SG44-5
TAGCGTTTTGGACCCACCTGACCCCATGCCGAACTCAGTAGTGAAACGAAACAGCGCCGATGATAGTGTAGCATTTGCTATGTGAAAGTAGGACATTGCCAGGCTCCAAATTGTAAAAAGCCCGACTAGAAATAGTCGGGCTTTTTTACGTCTGCAGAAAAGTGAAGTGTGGGTGAGTAATGTACACAAGTCTCCCGCGTAGGTCGGGCGAGCGTAGCGATACCCGACACTCAAATCATAA
>NZ_JACJES010000081.1:0-233 GCF_014164175.1 Pseudoalteromonas sp. SG44-5
TTGTTACCAAGCAAATTAGGGCGTTAATTCGTATCACTACAAATTAACTGAATTTGGAAAATATCTGATAATATTTTTTAAGTCTTTGCGTAAATATCTACTTTAGCAATATTAACTTCTTGCTTCAACTGTCACATAAAACGCGTTTGGCGTTGTATGGTTAAGCCTCACGGGTAATTAGTACAAGTTAGCTTAATGCCTCACAGCACTTCCACATCTTGCCTATCAACGTT
>NZ_JACJES010000082.1:0-224 GCF_014164175.1 Pseudoalteromonas sp. SG44-5
CGCATAAACCAACTGATATTAGCTAAGCGTTCTCGGTATTCACTGATTGTTTCATTTAACAGTAGCCATTCAATTTTGCTTAGCTCTTCGCCTTGCAGGTATTTGTTAGTGAGTACAGTGCCTTTACAAAGCCTGTGCCACCGCTGAATAATGGCTTTATCGGTTAGTCGCTTGGCTTTTTTATCATCAACATAGAGTACTAAGTGGGTGTGATTACTCATTAC
>NZ_JACJES010000083.1:0-224 GCF_014164175.1 Pseudoalteromonas sp. SG44-5
GTAATGAGTAATCACACCCACTTAGTACTCTATGTTGATGATAAAAAAGCCAAGCGACTAACCGATAAAGCCATTATTCAGCGGTGGCACAGGCTTTGTAAAGGCACTGTACTCACTAACAAATATCTGCAAGGTGAAGAGCTAAGTAAAATTGAATGGCTCTTTCTAAATGAAACAATCAGTGAATACCGAGAACGCTTAGCTAATATCAGTTGGTTTATGCG
>NZ_JACJES010000084.1:0-218 GCF_014164175.1 Pseudoalteromonas sp. SG44-5
CTAAAGTAGATATTTACGCAAAGACTTAAAAAATATTATCAGATATTTTCCAAATTCAGTTAATTTGTAGTGATACGAATTAACGCCCTAATTTGCTTGGTAACAATAGCGTTTTGGACCCACCTGACCCCATGCCGAACTCAGTAGTGAAACGAAACAGCGCCGATGATAGTGTAGCATTTGCTATGTGAAAGTAGGACATTGCCAGGCTCCAAATT
>NZ_JACJES010000085.1:0-209 GCF_014164175.1 Pseudoalteromonas sp. SG44-5
TTATGATTTGAGTGTCGGGTATCGCTACGCTCGCCCGACCTACGCGGGAGACTTGTGTACATTACTCACCCACACTTCACTTTTCTGCAGACGTAAAAAAGCCCGACTATTTCTAGTCGGGCTTTCTACAATTTGGAGCCTGGCAATGTCCTACTTTCACATAGCAAATGCTACACTATCATCGGCGCTGTTTCGTTTCACTACTGAGT
>NZ_JACJES010000086.1:0-203 GCF_014164175.1 Pseudoalteromonas sp. SG44-5
TGAATTTGGAAAATATCTGATAATATTTTTTAAGTCTTTGCGTAAATATCTACTTTAGCAATATTAACTTCTTGCTTGAACTGTCACATAAAACGCGTTTGGCGTTGTATGGTTAAGCCTCACGGGTAATTAGTACAAGTTAGCTTAATGCCTCACAGCACTTCCACATCTTGCCTATCAACGTTGTAGTCTCCAACGGCCCT
>NZ_JACJES010000008.1:0-155080 GCF_014164175.1 Pseudoalteromonas sp. SG44-5
ACGTATTGCAGCAGAGCAAGCAGAAGCTGAGCAATTAGAACAGCAACGTATTGCAGATGAACAGGCAGAAGCTGAGCGGTTAGAACAGCAGCGTATTGCAGCAGAGCAAGCTGAAGCTGAGCGTTTAGAGCAACAGCGTATTGCAGATGAACTTGCAAGCGAAGCAGCTCAAAAAGTAGAGAAACCTAAAAAAGAAGGTTTTTTCTCTCGCCTTAAAAAAGGTTTATTAAAAACTCGCGTTAATATTGGTTCTGGTTTTGCTTCCATATTTAGCGGTAAAAAAATAGACGATGATTTATTTGAAGAGCTAGAAACGCAATTACTCACCGCCGATTTAGGCGTTGATACCACAATGAAGTTAATAGACCGCCTAACTGATGCAGCAAACCGTAAGCAATTAAAAGACGGTGACGCACTTTACGAGCTAATGAAACAAGAAATGGCCGTAATGCTTAAAACTGCAGAGCAGCCGTTGGTTATTCCAGCCGATAAAAAACCATTTGTTATATTAATGGTAGGTGTTAACGGTGTAGGTAAAACGACGACCATTGGTAAATTGGCTAAGCAATTTCAAAGCGAAGGCAAGTCGGTCATGCTTGCTGCGGGTGATACATTTAGAGCCGCAGCGGTTGAGCAACTACAAGTATGGGGCGAACGTAATAGTATTCCTGTTATTGCACAGCATACTGGTGCCGACAGTGCGTCTGTTATTTTTGATGCTTTTCAAGCGGCAAAAGCGCGTAACGTTGACGTATTAATCGCAGATACAGCAGGGCGCTTGCAAAATAAAGACAACTTAATGCAAGAGCTTGAAAAAATAGCGCGAGTAATGAAAAAAATTGATCCTGACGCGCCGCACGAAGTAATGTTAACTATTGATGCGGGCACAGGGCAAAATGCAATTAGCCAGGTAAACTTGTTTAATCAATGCGTTGGTTTAACCGGTATTACTCTTTCAAAACTAGATGGCACGGCAAAAGGCGGTGTTATTTTTGCGGTAGCAGATAAGTTTAACATTCCAATTCGTTATATTGGTGTGGGTGAAAGTATTGATGATTTACGTGCCTTTAAAAGCGATGACTTTATTGATGCGCTATTTAGCCAAGATGAAGACGACGCTTAAAGCTTAGCAAGCTATTAGTACAAGCGTTGAAAAGTGATCAGCGCGACGTTCATAAAGTGAAGCTTCACCCAAATGGTCATGTTTGTACTTTGATTTTCCGGTTCTGTAGGTGTGGTTTATAACACACCTTTAAAAGGTGGAACTTTTATTTACCAAAAGAGGGAGCTTGCTCCCTTTTTAATTGCGAGGAATACCAGCTTTATTGATGTTTAATAGTGTTGGCATAATAAAAAATGATAAATTTTCAGCAAGTAAGTAAAACCTATCCAGGCGGGCATCGCGCTCTTGAAAAAGTTAATTTTCATATTAAACCTGGTGAACTCGCGTTTTTAACCGGCCACAGTGGCGCGGGTAAAAGTACGCTGTTAAAGCTAATTAGCTTAATGGAACGCCCTTCTGCTGGAAGTGTGTTTATTAACGGTATCGATTTAAACAAAGTAAACTCACGGCAAATTCCTTATGTCCGTCGCGACATCGGCATTATATTTCAAAACCACCGCTTATTAGAGCGCTACACTATATTTGATAACGTAGCACTGCCCTTGATCATTGAAGGCACACACCATAAGCAAATTGCAAAGCGTGTGCATGGCGCGCTTGATAAGGTTGGCTTGATTGATAAAATTAAATGCCACCCATCTATGCTCTCTGGTGGCGAGCAGCAGCGTGTGGGTATTGCCCGCGCAATTGTTAACTCCCCGCCAATATTATTAGCAGATGAACCTACGGGTAACCTAGATCCTGAGCTTTCAATGGAAATATTACGTCTTTTTGAAGAGTTTAATAACCATGGAACAACCGTACTTATTGCTACCCACGATCTAGGATTAGTGGCCCGGATGAAGTATCGCAGCTTAACCCTAAAAGATGGTCGTATGATTCAAGATCCGTTAGCCGAGGGCGCATTATGAGTTTACTTTTTAAAAGTCGTCAAAATAGTAACGATAAACAAAAAAAATCAGTATTTGCTGGCGGTTATTTTTTTATTATTAATATTTTTCGCCAAGGCGTACATAGCTTAGGTGAAATGTGGCGTACACCTCTAGCGTCGTTAATGACTATTGCAGTACTGGGTTTGAGCTTAACCTTGCCAGCTAGCTTATACTTAGTGGTTAAAAATGTGCAACAGGTAAGCAGTGGCTTTGAAGAGGCCAGCGAAATTTCTTTGTTCGTAAAAGAAAGCATGAACGAGCAAGAAACCCAAACCTTAGTAAAGCGCTTAGCACTCTACCCAGAAGTAGAAAGCGTGACCTTTATTTCTAAGCAGCAAGCTCTACAAGAGTTTAAGCAAGTATCTGGATTTGGTCAGGCGTTAAGCTATTTAAATAGCAATCCGTTACCCGATGTTGTGCTCGTTATACCAACATCGCGACACAGACAGCCTAATGCCGCAAAAGTACTTTTAACTAAGCTTGAAAGTGAGCGAGAAGTTGATTTTGGCAAGCTTGATATAGCTTGGCTTGAGCGCCTAAATGCATTGCTAAGCCTATTAAAAGAAAGTGTTATTACCATTGCGCTGCTATTGCTTACCTCGGTAACGCTAATAATAGGTAACACTATTCGTTTGTCTATTATGGATAAAAAAGAAGAAATACAAGTAATGAAGCTAGTAGGCGCTACTAATACTTTTATTCACGCCCCCTTTTTATGGACCGGAATATGGTATGGCGTTATAGGCGGATTATTTGCATTTATATGTGTGGCGCTAATGATGTGGTGGCTATCAACTGCGGTTAGCAGTGTGGCAAGCGTTTACCAAACTAGTTTTTCTTTAATTGGTTTAACCTTAAAAGAATTTGGCTCGCTGGTACTGCTTGCTACTAGCTTAGGGTTTATTGGTTCGTACTTATCGGTTAATCGTTATATAAAAGAAATTGAGCCAGATAAAGTCTGACATAAAAGGGTCACATTTTTATATTATTCTTTTTAAAGCAGTTTTTATAAAAGTACTTTAAAGCTATAGCAGGCTTAATTCATCACTTATTCAGTCGCTTAGCGTAGACTTAAAAAATACAAAAAACCACTTGATTTATACTTAAGAAAAGTTTTAAATTGGGGTTAGCACTCTTAGGTAAAGAGTGCTAAGATGGTTTCAAATGTTTATCACCGAGGTGAAAAATGAGTAAAGATTTATACGCAATGGCACTTACAGTTGGACAGCAAAGCGCAAGCATGGACGGTTACCTTCAAGCGGTAAGCACTATTCCTATGCTTAAAGTAGAGCAAGAACAAGAGCTGGCAACACGTCTTCAGGAAGAAGGTGATCTTAGTGCTGCAAAGCAACTCATTATGTCGCACTTACGCTTTGTAGCGCATATTGCAAAAGGCTACTCGGGTTATGGCTTGCCACAAGCAGATTTAATCCAAGAAGGTAATATTGGCCTGATGAAAGCGGTAAAGCGTTTCAACCCAGAAGTGGGTGTGCGTTTAGTATCGTTTGCAGTGCATTGGATTAAAGCAGAAATTCATGAGTTTGTACTTAAAAACTGGCGCATCGTAAAAGTTGCTACCACTAAAGCACAACGTAAATTGTTTTTTAACCTTCGTAAAAATAAAAAACGTTTAGGCTGGTTTAACCAAGCAGAAGTTAGCACAGTAGCTAGCGAGCTAGGTGTGAGTGAAAAAGAAGTACGTGAAATGGAATCGCGCATGAGCGGCCAAGACATGGGCTTTGACCTTACAGGTGATGACGACGACAGCGCACCAAGCAGCACCTATTCACCAGTACAGTATTTAACTGATGGCACTGCTGACTTAGCTGACGATATTGAGCAGCAACAATGGCAAGAACAATCACATACTCGTTTGTTTAGCGCTCTTAAAACGCTAGATGAACGCTCGCAAGACATTGTAAGCGCACGTTGGTTAACCGACGATAAAGCAACGCTACAAGAACTTGCTGAAAAATACAGTGTATCGGCTGAGCGTGTTCGCCAGCTAGAAAAAACAGCGATGAAAAAGCTACAAGCTGCAATGGTGTAAACCTAACCATTTAGCTAACAACAAAAAAGCCCCGCATATAAAATGCGGGGCTTTTTTGTTTGTTAGGATAAAAATAGCAAAATAGCAGTTTTCAGAAAGCGACTCGCTGTTAACAAAAAACACAGTGCTTAGCTGGCCTTTAATCCTAAGTGATTTTGCTTTGCACATCACTTTTAGTTGCTTCGCTATACCACAGCTCCATAAAGCATTCAGTTAACTTATGTTCTATTTCAAGTGCTTTATCGGTTGGGCAAAATAGGGTGAAGCTTGCTCTAAATTCTCCTAACTCAGTAGTACCAAAGTGAATCTCGGGTTCTGGGCCTGAAATTTTTGCATCTAATTTTCTTTCGATAATAGAGTTATACCGGCTCGCCACTTCTTCAAACTCTTCGCAGTAATGCTTGGCTTTATTGCGAAGAGTTTCGTAAATAGGGTACGGGTTAAAGCTGTCTTTACGCACAATATTAAAATGATGAGTAGCAAAGCGTTTAACAAAGTTTAAGTTTTTTATTGGGCTGGTAATTAATTTGTTATTAGGAATAAATATTGTTTTTCTAGAGAATTGATAAGTTCGCATATCAATTTCATGTAAGGTGGTTTTAATCCAGTTGGTCTCTGCTACTTCGCCATAATATTCACCAACTTGTACCCAGTCGCCAATTCTAAATGGGCGGGTTGTTACTAAGTAAAAAAAGCCAATTACACACTGAATAAACTCTCTAGTGGCAAGCACAATAGCAACGGCAAAAGCGGCTATAGACAGTGCAAAGTTTTGAATCTCAGTCGACCATATAAACAGCAGTAACAAAACCATAGTAAAGTTAATAAAGTGCTTAATATTGTGTGCAATGTAGCGAGTATCTTTTTCTTTTTTTTCTGCTCTATATCGCGCCAACTTATCAACAAGTACTTTTAAACTAAATGCGATAGTGAGCACCACCACTGAGATAAGAACTGGGTGTAGTAGTATATCTTTGATCATAAATTCCAAAATACGAGTAATTACAAACAAGCTTAGTATATTGATTTATGAAACCAATTAGCAAACTTAACCTCAAAAAAATTAAGTTGAGTTAGTCAGTTACTCCATTGCCAACATGGTGATGCTGTTTATTAAGCTGTTTACGACACAAAAGTACAAGCTCAATAGCTGAAATTAAAATTAAAGTATAACCAAGTGTTTCTATCCCTTCTTCTACAATGTTTTTAACTATACGCACGTAGCTCTCACCCATTATAGAGTGCCAAAATTCACCTCTGCCCATAATGCGAGAAAAAGCTAACAACGTAACCAAGCCAGATAAGCAAATGCCATAACTTGGTGTTTGAGTATAGGCTTGGATGGAGCTAAAAATAGTCCCTCTTTTTCTTATTAGGTAAACAAATGTACAAGCAAGTATTGAATAAACGATAGTTTGCCAGGCGCCATCAAAAACATACATATCAAGGTATGTATCAAATTCTCTTACAAACATCATTGCTGTTAGAGCTGCAAGTAATACCGAAGCTACCTTAAGTTTCGAGCTAATACGCGAGGCATAAAAAAACAAAATAGCACTTAAAAAAGTTAAAATATCTTGCATGTGCTCAGTGAGTGTTTCTTCACTATAAAGTGCATTTTGCTGTAATTCAAAGCCTTCAAGCTGAATTAATGAGGCAACACCAGCTAAGCATAATAAGTAAATAAAAGATCGTAGTAAAAACATGAAAAAATCCACATAGGAGACCATGCGCGAGATTTTAATTACAAAAAGGACAGAAAGCCAAAATATTATGGAAACTTTTTATATATTTATTGGTCTAAAACTTTTGCTGTTAAATTAATGGGTTAAATGTGTAATTGGTGTTTTTATGTTGTTTTACTTGTAATGGTTTGGTTGGTTGGTTTGTTGTGTGTTGCAAGTGTAAATATATTGAGCATAAAAAAGCCCTTACTAAATAAATAGTAAAGGCCTTTTGCAGTTTAAAGTCGATACTTAGCGCATCGTTACAAACTCTTCTGAGCCAGTCGGGTGTATAGCAACCACAGCATCAAAGTCAGCTTTAGTAGCGCCCATTTTCATGGCGACAGCAAAACCTTGAATCATTTCGTCTACAGCAAAACCTATACCATGCAAGCCGACCACTTTTTCATCTGGACCTGCGCACACTAGCTTCATTTTACAAGGCTGGCGATGTTGCGTAACCGCGGTATACATAGCGGCAAAAGCTGATTGGTATACTTTTACGTTTTCTGCACCGTATTGCGATATAGCTTCTTGCTCTGTTAAGCCAATAGTACCAATGGGTGGATGACTAAATACTACTGTAGGAACTAAGCTGTAATCCATTTTTAAATCATCTGGCAGTTCTTTATTAAATAAGCGCTCAGATAAAGTACGCCCAGCTTTAACTGCTACTGGGGTAAGCTCAATGCCGTTTTCGATAATGTCGCCCACAGCGTATACGTTTTTAGCTGTGGTATTTTGGTACTCGTCTACTTTAACAAAACCTTTGCTGTTAACTTCTACGCCTGCTGCAGCAATATTAATTGCATTTGTGGTTGGCTCGCGGCCAATAGCCCAAATTACTTGGTCTACGTTATGGCTTTTACCATTATCTAAATGCAAGGTTACTGAGCCGTCGTCTTCTTTAACCAATTTATGTGGTACAGATTCGGTATGCAGCGTAGGGCCTTCTTTTGCCATTACTTCAACTAGCGTATCGATTATATATGGGTCAAAGTTACGCAGTGGTGCGTGTTTACGCACAAATAAATGCGTGTCAGTGCCCAAGCTATGTAGTACGCCTGCAAGCTCTACAGCAATGTAACCTGCGCCAATAACAGCAACGCGTTTAGGTTGCTCTTTAAGCTCAAAAAAGCCATTAGAGTCAATGCCGTGCTCAGCACCTTCAATGTTTGGAATGCTTGGACGACCGCCAACAGCAATTAAAATATGATCAGCAGTATAATGCTCACCATCTACTTCAACTGTTTTATTATCTACAAATTTAGCAAAACCTTTAATTACGGTAACGCCGTTGTTTGCAAGGCCATTATCGTAACCTTTATGGATTCGGCCAATGTAGGCTTCGCGGCTTTCTACTAATTTGCCCCAATCAAAACCTTTTACTTCAACATTAAAGCCGTAATCAGGCGCATATAAATTAATTGCTTCAGCAACTTGAGCACCATGCCACATTACTTTTTTAGGCACACACCCTACGTTTACACATGTGCCACCCATATGTTTTGCTTCAATAAGTGCTACTTTAGCGCCACGCATTGCCGCACGGTTTGCCGACGCAATACCGCCGCTACCACCGCCAATTGCAATATAATCAAAATGCTGAGCCATGTTTAATCCTCAAAGTTTATTTAACTGTATTGTGCCGATGATAGCATATGCTCAAGGCAAATCACTTAATCAGCATAGGTAAAATTACCATACACCTTGTATAAACGAAAAAGATCTTATTGCGATCATCATAAGCTTAAATGCTCTTGTATTTAGTCACTTTGCCCCAACTTTAATGCTTATAATGCACAAATTTGAGATAAATATGACCAATGCAAACACTAACCCATTAATTGGGCTTGAAGGCTTACCGCCATTTTCAAAAATAAAGCCAGAGCACGTAGTGCCAGCACTAAAGCACGGGATTGAGCAGTGCCGCCAAGCCATTGAAGATGTGCTTGCTAAAAAATCATACACTTGGAACGATTTAGTACTGCCACTAGAAGAAGCCGATGATAAATTATCACGGATGTTTTCGCCGGTATCGCATTTAAATTCGGTAATGAATAACGACGAACTACGTGAGCAATACGAGCAATGTTTACCACTTATTTCTGAGTACTCAACTTTTGTAGGGCAGCATCAAGGTTTGTTTGCAGCTTACAACGCGTTATATAACAGTGATGAATTTAAAACCCTCACTACCGCTCAGAAAAAGTCGATTACTAATGCATTACGCGATTTTAAATTATCGGGTATTGCACTAGAGCCCGCGCAGCAAAAACGTTATGGCGAAATTAGCGCGCGTTTATCAGAGCTGGCCTCTAAATTTGGCAACAATGTTATGGATGCCACATTGGCTTGGCATAAACACATTACCGATGAAAGTGAACTGGCTGGTTTACCAGAGTCGGCGTTGGCTTTAGCTGCCGATACCGCAAAAAGTAAAGAATTAGACGGCTGGGTATTTACGCTCGATTTTCCATCGTACTTACCTATTATGACCTACGCCGATAATCGCGAATTACGCGAAGAAACATACACAGCGTTTTCTACACGTGCGTCTGATCAAGGTCCTAATGCGGGTGAATTTGATAACTCAGCAATTATGAGCGAAGAGCTAGCGCTACGTCATGAACTAGCACAGCTGCTTGGCTTTAATAGCTACGCTGAAAAGTCACTTGCCACTAAAATGGCTGAGACGCCTGCACAAGTATTCTCATTTTTAGAAGACCTAGCGGCTAAATCAAAACCACAAGCAGAGCAAGAACTTGCAGAACTACAAGCCTACGCAGAGCAAAAACACGGTATTACCGAACTAGCAGCGTGGGATTTTGGTTATTACGGCGAAAAGCTCAAGCAAGACAAATACGCCATTTCAGACGAAGTACTCCGCCCGTATTTTCCAGCTAATAAAGTATTAAGTGGTTTGTTTGAAACAGTTAACCGTTTATTTGGCATTAGCGTAAAAGAAGTCAGTGATTTTGACAGCTACCACAAAGATGTACGCTTTTTTGAAATATACGACAGCAGTAATACGCTACGTGGCCGTTTTTATCTCGACTTATATGCTCGCGATCATAAACGTGGTGGCGCATGGATGGACGACTGTATGGGGCGTAAAGTACGCGCTAGCGGCGAATTGCAAACACCAGTGGCGTATTTAGTTTGTAACTTTAACAAAGCAATAGGCGATAAGCCGGCCTTGTTTACTCATAACGAAGTAACTACTTTATTCCATGAGTTTGGCCATGGTATTCATCATATGCTAACTCAGGTAGATGCAGCTCCTGTTGCAGGCATTAACGGCGTTGCATGGGATGCGGTAGAGCTACCAAGTCAGTTTTTAGAAAACTGGTGCTACGAAGAGCAAGCACTTAGCTTTATTTCAGGGCATTACGAAACCGGCGAGCCACTACCAAAAGAGCTACTAGATAAGTTACTAGCGGCTAAAAACTATAACTCGGGCATGCAAATGCTGCGTCAGTTAGAGTTTTCGTTATTCGACTTTAAAATACATAACGACTACGTAGCCGGTGAGCCATGTAATATTCAAGCTGTGCTTAACGACGTGCGCAGTCGCACCTCGGTAATAAAAGCGCCAGAATTTAACCGCTTTCAGCATGGCTTTAGTCATATTTTTGCCGGTGGTTATAGCGCAGGTTATTACTCGTATAAATGGGCAGAAGTACTCTCTGCCGATGCTTATTCTAAATTTGAAGAAGAGGGCATTTTTAACCCAGAAACAGGGCGAGCATTTATGCAGCACATCTTAGAAAAAGGCGGCAGCGAAGAGCCAATGGAATTATTTAAAAACTTCCGTGGCCGCGAGCCAAATGTTGACGCATTACTTCGCCACAGCGGTATTGCTGCCTAAAGTATAGAGTTAACTCTATACACTTTGAGTTACTCACCAATATATAGCGCTCAGTTTTCATTGCAAAACTGAGCGCTTTTTTACAGCATTTGAACTTTAATTACTCTCAAATTTAAGACTATTGTTTTCCTTTCATTGCTAATTTAATGCTTTAAACTAAGGCGCTTGATATACTAAAAAAGTATTTTATCGTCGGAGTGTAGAGTGGTTATTAAGTGTGCCTTTAAAGAGTGCCGTCCTTATTTAAATGAGTTAGAAACACGTTTTGGCTTAGCCCATTGGGCAGAGCAAAGCAGTGGTTTTAGCCTGCATTACGACGATACAGGCCTGAGCTTATATAAAACCGATGAGCCTAAACTAGGCGCAATAAGCGTTGACTTTGTTACGGGCGCAGCAGCGCACAGACGAAAGTTTGGCGGCGGTAAAGGCCAAGCAATTGCCAAAGCAGTAGGCTTAAATAAAGGAGCGACTCCTATAGTCCTCGACGCCACCGCAGGGCTAGGACGTGATGGTTTTGTATTAGCGTCGCTTGGTTGTAAAGTTATATTGCACGAACGCCACCCCGTAGTTGCAGCACTTTTATACGATGGTCTGCAGCGCGCATACAACGACATTGAAATTGGTCCGTGGATGCAGCAAAACATGAGCCTCATATTTGGCTCAAGCCATACCTTGCTTGCTCAATGCGAAAGCATGCCAGATGTAGTTTACTTAGATCCTATGTTTCCGCATCGCGAAAAATCAGCCTTAGTTAAAAAAGAAATGCGCGTATTTCAAGACTTAGTAGGCGCCGACACCGACGCCGACGATTTACTCGAATTTGCCTACCCACTTGCCAGTAAGCGCGTGGTAGTAAAGCGCCCCGACTATGCCCCGTTTTTAAACGATAAAACTCCTAGCATGCAAATAAAAACGAAAAAAAACCGCTTCGACGTATACGTAAAAGCTGCGATGAACAAGTGAATTTCATTCTAATTCATTGTTAAGTATGCTTTGTGCTATAGATATATACTATGGGGTTAGCTACATTAGGTACTAGGTCGAAATTAGCCACGGTCAGTGTTTAAGTTGTGCGTAGGCGGGGCTTTATGCCGCGCTTATTAAAGAGCTGGCTTTTACTAACCGCTGCAATTTACTCTTTAGCGCTTCTCTGCTAGTTGTATATATTTACGCTCTACCAGCTTAGATACGGGTACTAATTCAAAACCTTGTTTGCTGAGCTGTGGTAAAACGTGGCGTAAAAATGCGATTGTTTCTGGGTAGGGGTGGGCAATTGCAATAGCAAACTTATGCTCAGTAGCGTGTTGTTTTAGCTCATCTAGGCGCAGTTGTAACTGTTCTGGTGTGGTTATGTTATCTAAAAAAATATGACGGCCAATATTTTCAACACCTAAAAAGTTAGCGGCATTTTGTGCCTGGCTTAATTCAGTGGTGCGGCTATCTAAAAAGTATAAATGTCGCTTTTTAAGCACTTCCATTATCCACCTCATAGCTTGGCTTTGCTGGGTGAGCGCCGATCCCATGTGATTATTAACCCCTTTAACTTGCGGTAAACTGGCCAAAGCAGTGCCAAGTGTTTGCTGTATCTGCTCTTTATTCATATTTAACGTAAGTGCGCCAGGGCCAAGCTCCTTGCCGTTAAGTGCTTGCATGGGAATATGCAGTAATAACTCTTTATTTGTTTTACTGGCTAAAGTGGCAAAAGCTTGTGCATAAGGCGTGTGAGGCAAAATTGAATACGACACTTGGCCAGGCAAAGTTAACAGTTCTAAATCCCTCTGGTGATAGCCTATGTCGTCTATTACTATCGCTATTTGCTTGGCTTTAGCATTGAGTGACGCAAAACCAAGCATCAATATCAGCCCTATAATTACTTTCATCATTATCGCTTTTTAAATTTATAGTTTTTATTATTTTTAGAGCTTATTAATTCAACATCAGTAAGGCTAAAATTATTGCAGGTTAAGTAATTGTTTAGCTTTAGCTAATTGTAAATCAGTTACCTTGCTGGCTAGTTGTGTTTGTTTACTTTTAGCTTGCTGGTTTTTGATTATAACGGCTTTATCACTTTGTGAAAGGGTTGTTTGATTAATCGCCACGTCGGGCGTAATACCAACACCTTCGATTGATTTTCCCAAAGGGGTAAAGTACTTAGCTGTAGTGAGCTTTAATGCAGTGCTGCCATCACCAAGTGGAATAAGTGATTGCACTGAGCCTTTACCAAAAGATTGGCCGCCAACAACCTTGGCGCGGTTATTATCTTTTAATGCGGCAGCTAAAATTTCGGCTGCTGATGCCGAGTTTTCGTTAATTAGCACGACAATAGGGGCGCCTTTTAAAATGTCTCCGTGTTTGGCATAAAAAGCTTTATTTGCCTCGTTATAGCGCCCTTTGGTTGTAACAATAGTACCGTTTTGTAAAAACAGATCCGATACCGCAACAGCGCTTCTAAGTGTACCGCCGGGGTTATCACGTAAATCAATAACTAGGCCTTTAAGTGGGTGCCCAAAGTGATTTTGCATGGCTGCTATTTGCAAAGCCACTTCATGTAAAGTGTGGTTAGAAAAACTATTGATAGCTAAATAACCGCTGCCTAAATCTAAGCGCTGACTAGTAACGCTTTCAAGCTTTATTTTACGGCGACTCACATTAAAATTAAGTGGTTGCAGTTGGTTATCACGCTTTATGGTTAAGCTAATATTACTAAGTTTGCTGGCTGTTATTAGCTGAGCAACATGCTCTACGGAGCTGTGTTGTGTTGTTTGATTATTAACGCTAATGATAATGTCACCGGCCATAACTCCAGCACTTTTAGCAGGTGAGCTACTCACTACATTTACAATGGTTACACTGTTATTTATTTGTTTAACCTCAATACCTAAACCGGTATAGCGGCCATTAGTGTTATCAAATAAAGTATTTAATTCGTGTTCATCAAGGTATTTAGAGTAGGGATCGAGCTGGGCATATAAATGCGCAAATTGTTGGTTGTTATAGCTAGTATGTGTGGTGTTTTGGAGTGCAAGATCTTCAACGTAGTAGGTATGAATATTAAATAGGATTTCGGTTATTTGTTGGTTTTTTAATTCTTTAATCGAACTAGAAAACACATTAGCTGAAAAGCTAATAAAAACAAATAGGGCAAGTAAATACAGGCTTAAGCTAAGCGTAAAGCCTGTATTTTTAAACCATTTTGCTAAGGTGCTTTTTTTGTCCATCGGCTGCTCCAATGCGGCGCAGCGGTTAATTTATACCAATGGTATGTTTTAAATAAGATTGGTATTTGCTAAATGCGTTTGCACCATTTTTCCGGATTTACTGCACGCCCTTTATGGCGCATTTCAAAGTATAGACCAGAACTTGCTTGCCCGCCGCTTTGGCCAACTAGCGCTACCGTTTCGCCTTCTCTTACCATGTCGCCAACATCTTTCAATAAGGTTTGTGCATGGCCGTAAAGGCTCATAAAGCCCTCACCATGGTCAACTACAATTACCCAGCCGTAGCCTTTTAACCAATCGGCAAATACCACTTGGCCGTTATGAACACTGTTAATATTGCTGCCTTCTTTTGCGCCAATTAATACGCCTTTCCAGTCAATACCACCGTGTTTTCGTTGTCCAAAAGTGTGCTCTAACTTACCTCGGCTTGGCCAGTTTAGTTTGCCTTTGCTATTATTGAGGCCGAGTAATTCAACTTTTTTATTTTTTTCTTTCTCTAACTCTTCAATAGTTGTGATCAGCGTTTGTTGGTTTTCTTTTAAATAGTTAATTGAGCTTTTGGTGCTGTTTAGCTGTGCCTGTAAATTTTTTAAATTGGCTTGGCGTTCACTTTGGGCGTTAACTAATGCGGTTTGGCGTCTTTTTTGTTCATCATGCAGGTTTACTAGTTTTTGCTTTGTTTTAGCCAGTTCAGCCTGGTTTTGCGCTATTTGTAACTGCAGCGCTTTTAGCTCTTCGAGTTGTTCAATACGGGCTTTATTTAAATAATTATAATAGCTTAGAGTGCGCTCAAACTTAGCTGTGTCTTCTTGATTGAGCAGCATTTTTGCATAGTCATCGTCGCCACCGGCCATATAAGCACTTTTAAGTTGCGCAGCTAATGCGTGTTGAAACTGTGCATGTTGTTGTTCGAGTTGATCGGCTTTTTGTTGTTGCAGTTGTTGCTGTTGCTCGGTTTTTTTAACCGACTGCTCAGCCATATTTAGGGCTTTGGCGTTTTTAGCTATTTCGAGTTCGTGCTGTTGTAGGTTTTTTTGTAGCGTGGCAACTTTTTTGCGTTGCGCGTTGTATTCAGATTGGCTTTGTTTAAGTGCCGTTTGTACTTCGCTGAGATCTTTTTTGGTACGATCTTCATTAGCGACTGCAGTTGCAGTCGCTAAAAAAGTCAGTATTAAAATTAGCTTAGTAACGCTATTAATACATTTTTGCATAGATTATTTCAACGTCATGATAGGTTTGCCTGTCATTTCAGTTGGCTGCTCCATGCCCATTAAGTGCAGCATAGTAGGCGCTACATCACTAAGCGCCTTACCCTCAGATGGTGTTGCGTCGCGGCCCACATAAATAAATGGCACCGGTTCGCTAGTATGTGCAGTATGGGCTTGGCCTGTTTTAAGGTTGGCCATTTGCTCAGCATTACCATGGTCGGCAGTAATAAGCGCTTCACCGCCATATTCGTTAAGTGCTGCTACTACGCGGCCAATACAGTGATCAACTGCTTCGCAGGCTTTAACTGCCGCTGCAAATACACCAGAGTGACCCACCATATCGCCGTTAGGGTAGTTACAAATAATAGCGTCGTATTTGCCGCTTTTAATTGCCGCAACGAGTTTGTCGGTAAGCATTTCTGAGTTCATTTCGGGCTGCAAATCGTAGGTTGCAACTTGTGGTGAAGGAATAAGTTCGCGGGTTTCACCGTTAAATTCGTCTTCGCGGCCACCACTAAAGAAAAACGTAACGTGGGCATATTTTTCGGTTTCTGAAATACGTAGTTGAGTTTTACCGTGTTTTTCAAACCATTCGCCAAGTACGTTTACCAGTGGCGTGGGGCCAAATGCAACCGGGGCGTCTATATCTGCAGCGTATTCGGTCATCATTACAAATGCGCTAAGGGCAGGTGATTTTTGTTTGGCAAAACCGTCAAAGTTAGGCTCAACAAATGCACGTGTAATTTCACGGGCGCGATCGGCTCTAAAGTTAGCAAATATAACCGTGTCGCCATCGTTAATTTGTACAGGCTCTGCGCCTGCAGGAGTAATGGTGCTTGCGGCTACAAACTCATCGTTTTCGTCGCGCTCATAAGCTGCTTCAAGTGCGCTCAGGCCAGTCGGGTAGCTAAAGTCGCCTTGTGCTAACGTAAGTAAGTTATAGGCTTTTTCTACGCGGTTCCAGCGGTTGTCTCTGTCCATTGCGTAATAACGGCCAATTAGCGATGCTAAGCGGCCACATTGTAGCTTTGCAAATACTGCTTCAATGCGTTCAATAGAAGCTTTAGCACTGCGTGGAGGTGTGTCGCGGCCATCTAAAAAGCCATGAAAGTACACCTCTTTTGCACCGCGTTTTGCAGCAAGTTCAATACTTGCCACAATATGATCTTCGTGGCTGTGTACGCCGCCTGGGCTTAATAGCCCCATAATGTGCACGGCTTTATCGGCACTTACGGCTTTATCTATGTTATCGACTAGTGCAGGGGTAGAGTCAAACTCACCATCGTTTATCGCTTTTGTTATACGAGTAAAGTCTTGATAAACAACGCGTCCTGCGCCTAAATTAACGTGGCCAACTTCAGAGTTACCCATTTGACCATCAGGAAGGCCTACATCAAAACCCGAAGCTGAAATTAATGTGCGCGGGCGGGTGGCCCATAATTCATCTAATACAGGGGTGTTTGCAGCCAGAATCGCATTACTTTGCTCATCTTCGCGGTATCCCCAGCCATCTAAAATCATTAATACCAGTGGTTTTTTATGCTCTGACATAGTCACTCCTCAAGGTTAACGTTGCGATAAAACACGCTAACATTACCGCTAACATGCTGATGCTAAGCATACCGTGTTTTATAGCTAGGATCAGCAATCAAAATAAGATATTAAAACTTTTTAATATCTTACTAAAAATTAACAACAAGCTGTTACTTTGTTCTTACTAAAAACACCTCGTAAAAGCGTATTATGCTTTGCCTTGACTCGCATTTTTAGCTGATTTGGGTATACTTGCGCACCTAATACCAATTTTATTAAAAACATGCACATTCTAGCTGATTAAATAGCTCATTAACTGCGTTAAAAATAATTTATATAGAACAACTATATATCATCATTTTTACTTGTTATTGACCCATTTCATTGACGCTACAATAGCCCATTAATTTAATGCAATTGGTATAATACCAACTTTATTAAAGCGCTGTGTATGCGAGTAAGGTAAATTAGGTATATATTGTGTTTAAAATTTCACAAAAGTTAGCACTTCTGTTTAATTTTATGTTGTTTGTGAGTAGCTTACCTCTTGTTATACTTGCTTATAGAGTTAATGCAATTGGTATTGAACGAAAAAAATAGCTAAAACATCACGTTTTAGGATGTAATTTTATAGTGGATGTCGAATGGATCAATATATTGAATTTATCACCAATCACCCAATTTTAAGTGCAGCTTGGGTGGGTATTGTGTTTCTTATTGTTAGTGGTTGGATCAAAAGTAAACTCTCAGCAGTGCGCCAAATAAACCCTCAGCAGTTAACGCTGCTTATCAACCGTGAAGACGGTCAAGTTATTGATATGCGTGCGCAAAAAGAGTTTAACACCGGACATATTGCCGGTGCTCAGCATTTAAGCCCTGAAAATGCGAAAAAATCTGACTTTTCAAACCTTGAAAAGTATAAGAGTAAACCCATTATATTGGTATGTACTACAGGCATGACCGCTTCAGGAACTGCAACCGCTATGCATAAAGCGGGTTTTGAGCAGGTAAGTGTGTTATCTGGTGGTATGGGCGCGTGGCAATCTGCGAGCTTACCAACTACAACCGGTCGCTAATAAATATTAGCTCCGATAGAGGATATATTATGAGTAATGTTGTTTTATACACCAAAGCGTATTGCCCTTTTTGTCAACGTGCTCGTGCACTTTTAGACAGTAAAGGTGTGCAATACACAAACTTTGATATTGGTGTACAGCCTGAGCTGCGCGATGAAATGATCGCCAAAGCAGGCGGCGCAAGCACGGTACCGCAAATCTTTATTAATGATGAGCATATAGGTGGCTGCGACGACATGATGGCAATAGAAGCACAAGGTCAACTTGATAAAAAGCTAAATGCCACACTAAACGCTTAAATTTTAACTAATTATAATAACGAACAGGTTAAGGATTACAATGAACGAAGAAACGCAAAACGCAGCAGCACAACAAGAAACTGGCGCACAATTTACTATTCAACGTATTTACACAAAAGACGTGTCGTTTGAAACGCCAAATTCTCCAGCTATTTTTCAAAAAGAATGGACACCAGAAGTTAAGTTAGACCTAGACACTCGCTCTAATAAGTTAGACGAAGGTGTATTTGAAGTGGTTTTAGCACTAACAGTGACTGCATCTATTGGCGAAGAAACGGCCTTTTTATGTGAAATTCAACAAGCAGGTATTTTTACTATTGCTGACGTTGAAGAAACACAACTTGCTCATATGCTTGGTGCATTTTGCCCTAACGTATTGTTTCCATATGCGCGTGAAGCTGTTTCTAACCTTGTTAACCGTGGTACTTTTCCACAGCTTAACCTTGCGCCAGTTAACTTTGACGCATTATTTGCACAATACATGCAACAACGCACAGCGCAAGCTGAGCAGGCATCAGTAGACGCTTAAATTATGAGTACAGCAACTTCAGCTGTTACTGTATTAGGGGCGGGGTCTTATGGCACCGCCCTTGCTATTTGTTTAGCCCGAAATGGTCACCAAGTGACACTTTGGGGGCGCAATAGCGACGACGTTGCCACGCTTGCAGCTGAGCGAAAAAATCAACGTTACTTACCTGATATTCCTTTTCCCGACACTTTAACTCTTGAAGCCGACTTACAGCGTGCTGCTGCAAGTAGTGAAATAGTGTTAGTGGTTGTGCCTAGCCATGCATTTGGCGACACCTTAAAGCAAATTAAACCTGCTTTACAGCAAGGCGCAAAAGTTGCGTGGGCAACTAAAGGGTTAGAGCCAAATACCGGACGCTTATTACAAGAAGTTGCAGTACAAGAGCTTGGCGATGCAATTCCATTAGCGGTGCTTTCGGGGCCAACATTTGCTAAAGAAATGGCCATGGGATCACCTACTGCTATTTCGGTTTCATCCACCTCTACAGAGTTTGCACAACAGTTAGCTGATTTACTGCATTGCGGTCGCTCATTTAGAGTGTACAACAATGATGATTTTATTGGCATACAGCTAGGTGGTGCGGTTAAAAACGTTATTGCTATTGGTGCAGGCATTTCCGACGGCGTAGGTTTTGGCGCTAATGCACGCACGGCACTAATTACTCGCGGCCTTGCAGAACTAACACGCTTAGGCTGTGCTTTGGGTGCAAAACCCGAAACCTTTATGGGGATGGCAGGCCTTGGCGATTTAATTTTAACCTGCACAGATAATCAATCGCGTAATCGTCGCTTTGGTTTAGCGTTAGGCAAAGGCGAAAGCGTAGAAGCTGCAATAGAGTCTATAGGCCAAGTGGTCGAAGGCTTTAGAAACACTAAAGAAGTGTATTTATTAGCGCAGCGCAGCGGTGTAGAAATGCCAATCACCGAGCAAATCTATAAAGTACTGTACGAAAATAAAGACATGAAAGAAGCGGCTATGGCTTTATTAGGCCGAGAGCAGCGCTCAGAATAAAAGGGCAGCTTTCATAAAACTAGGTTTTAGGTGTCAGGTTTTAGATAGACATTAGCCAAGCTCGGTGTGTGGGTTAAACCACAGACGGGCTTAATGTCGCGCAGGTTAATCTTTAAACCTGCGCGAGGTAAGCCCCCCCTACAAGTTAGGCGCTTGGTTTATTCACTTACCTAAAACCTTGCGCCTAAAGCTCCTTACTTTGCGCCCGGAAACCCAAGTTGGCGCCACGATTCATACACAAACACCGAAACCGCGTTAGATAAGTTCATACTGCGGCTATTGGCTTGCATCGGAATGCGTACCCGTTGCTCGTTTGGAAGCGATTGAATTAGCTCATCCGGAAGGCCGCGTGTTTCAGGGCCAAATACTAAACAGTCGCCGGCCTCGTATTGTGCCTGATGATGAAATTGGCTGCCTTTAGTGGTGCAAGCGTATATTTTTTTAGGCTTGCATGCTTCTAGGTAAGCTTCAAACGAAGCATGGCGCTGTACATGGCTAAATTCATGATAATCAAGGCCGGCACGTTTTATTCGTTTGTCATCCCATGCAAAGCCAAGTGGCTCAATTAAATGTAGCGAATAGCCCGTATTTGCACATAAGCGAATAATATTACCCGTATTCGGTGGGATTTCAGGTTGGTATAAAACAATATCCAGCATAACGAGCCTTATAAAATAGTCAGTAATTTAACGATTTGCAGTATACACAGAAAGCGTGTAAAAAACTGATATACTCACTTTATTCAATACACTTATTAACGGATAAATACGTGCATAATCGCAGTTACGAATTTTGGGTAAAAACCTCTAGTTTAGTCACTATGGTCATGGTGAGCTTAATGATTGCAGCTAAAACCTGGGCATGGCTTGCCTCGGGTTCAGCGTCAATGCTGGGCTCATTAACCGATTCACTCATGGATATTACCGCCACAGCTATGAGTTTTTTAGTATTAGGTTATGCGCTGCGCCCCGCTGATGATGACCACCGTTTTGGTCACGGTAAAGCCGAAGCGCTTGCTGGGCTAGGGCAGGCCGCATTTATTGCAGGTTCTGGCTGTTTGTTAGCATTTCATAGTATAGAGCGCTTGTTTAATCCTTTAGAGCTCACTCATTCATTATTAGGTGTATGGGTAAGTATTTTTGCCATTGCCTGTACGTTAGTGATTGTATTTGTACAAAATAAAGTAGTTAAACATACCGAATCTATCGCAATAAAAGCCGACTCAGTACATTACAAAGGCGATTTAATTTTAAATGCTGCGGTGCTACTGGCTATTTTACTCTCGTATTATGGGGTGTTGTACGCCGACCCTATTTTTGCAGTTGGCGTTGCCGGTTACCTACTTTATAACAGCTGGGATATAGCCCGAGATAGCGCAGATCACTTAATGGACAAAGAGCTGCCAGACGAAGAAAAACAACGTATTTTAGATGTATCGAAAAGCCATATCGATGTGCGCGGTGTACACGGTGTGCGTACCCGTCAAGGTGGGAAAGTTAAGTTTATTCAATTACATTTAGAGCTAGATGATCACCTAAGTTTAATTCGCGCGCACAATGTAGCCGATGAAGTAGAGGCAATGATCACTAAAGAATTTGAGTCAGAAGTTGATATTCTAATTCACCTAGACCCTTTGTCTTCCGTGGAACTGAGTGACACTGAGGGACACTGAGGGAGCCGCAGTAACTGAGCCGTAAGCAAAGCTGGTATCTCAGGTTAAAACCAAGCAAACACCGGATTTAACCTGATACCTTTGCCTTAGACGTTAGTTTACCTCGCGCAGGGTTTTAAAAATTTAACAAGCGCGGCATAAAGCCCCGCCTACGGTTTAACCCAAACACCGAGCTTGGTTTTTTCTCTACCTGAAACCTAACAGCTCAAACATAAACCTTTGCCGTAGGCGGGAGTTTACCTCGCGCAGGGTTTTAAAAATTTAACAAGCGCGGCATAAAGCCCCACCTACGGTTTAACCCAAACACCGAGCTTGGCTAACTCCTACCAAAACCTGACGCCTAATACCTAAAACCTAAACCTTTGCCGTAGGCGTGAGTTTAGTTTACCTCGCGCAGGGTTTTAAAAGCTTAACAAGCGCGGTATAAAGCCCCGCCTATGGTTAACCTAAACACCGAGCTTGGTTTTTTCTCTACCTGAAACCTGACGTCTAATACCTCAAATCTAAACCTTTGCCGTAGACGTTAGTTTACCTCGCGCAGGGTTTTAAAAGCTTAACAAGCGCGGCATAAAGCCCCGCCTATGGTTAACCCAAACACCGAGCTTGGTTTTTTTCTACCTAAAACCTGACGCCTAATACCTAAAACCAGCTCTTCCACACCTATTCACAAAACTGGTACAAACTTGTTAGCAATGGCTGGCGTATTTCATCACGCTCAAATAATAGTTCGTGCTTAGCACCGGCAAAGCTCTTTATTATTGCCTGGTTATGTCGGTTTGCTAATTTATATTGCGCGGCGTTATCTACTACTTCGTCGCGCTCTGCGCTGGCAATAAACAGCGGAATATTAATGCTTAACTTATCAACCGATGCAATAAAGGTAAATGCGGCTTGTAGCCAACCATAGGTTACGCCACCAAGTTGCAGTAGTGGGTCTTGATAAGTTTGCCTAAAGTTTTTATAACGCACTTGGCTGCTAGTTAATGAGTTTAAAGCAAACTCTTCTGGGCTGTAATCGTTTTGCCCTAGGGCATAACTTTGTGAAAAACCGAAAAAAACAGCTGCGTTAGCAATTAGTTTTGCCAGCGGTTTTGGAGTGTTTTTAGTGTGAATGTCAAACATAGGTGCCGATAAAAACAACCCACTAAAGTTATTTTCAAAATGAGCTAAATAGTCAAAGGCAATTGCGCCGCCCATTGAGTGGCCAAGCAGTATTTTTTTGCCTTGCCAGTGGTTATCAACAATTTGTTGATTAAATAAATGCAGGTCGTGGCGATAATCAGTAAAGCATTTTACATAGCCTTTATGCTTATTGGCTAACTGTCGGTAAGAGCGACCTTGGCCTTGATGATCAACAATAAACACGGCAAAATTATTACTGTACAGCTCCCACAATAGCTCTTTGTATTTATCAAGCCCTTCAATGCGCCCTGAGCTAATAACAATCGCGGTATGCGCATGCTCAGGTTTTGCATAGGCGTAAAATAACTGCCCGGCAGGGGTATTTAAATAGGCTTTAACTAGGGTGTTGTTATAAAAATCATTAATACTGGGTTGATTATTAACAAGCTCGTTTTCACTACTGTAAAACATTCGCTACTCTTTTATTATTGGCAAAGTAACCATGGCGCACAGGCCACCTTGTGGTTTATTTGATAAAACCAAGCTGCCGCCATGAGCAATAATCGCATTTTTGGCAATCGCTAAGCCTAAACCCGTGCCACCACTCACTCGGTCACGCGCATCTGACTGCCTAAAAAACGGCTCACATAGCTTGCTAAGCTGGTTGTTTGGTACACCTGGGCCATCATCACATATTTCAATATAAATGGCATCACCGTGCTTTAGGGTAAGGCTAATAGTGTGCTGTGCATATTTAATCGCGTTGCGCAGTAAGTTTTCCAGTGCGCTGGCAATTAGCGCTTCATCGCAATTTAGTGTTACCGCCGCCGAGCCGCTTACTTGCAGTTGCTTGTTGTGCTGTTTTGCTTCAAAGGTGGCATCGTTAAGTACATGATCAACAATATCTTGCAGTGACTGTTTGTGTAGCGATAACGCTTGGCTATTTGCCTCTAAACGCGACACTTGCAATACATCGGCAATCATTTTATCAAGCTGGTTGGCTTCTTTTTCTATGCGAAGTAAATACGATTGGCTGGCTTCGTTAGCTTGCATTTGCGCAAGGCCGGTCGCCATTTTTAAGCGAGTAAGTGGCGAACGTAGCTCGTGTGATATATCGGCTAGTAGGCGCTTTTGTGCGCTAATTAATTGCGCTAATTGGTCGGCCATACGGTTAAAGTCGCGCCCTAATATTCCCAGCTCATCTTTACGATTTACCGAAATTGCGGCGCGCGCTGTTAAATCCCCCGCAGAGAGTTTTATAGCGGCTTTTTTTAAGCTATTAATAGGGGCAATTAAGTTACGGCTAAATAAAAAACTTAAAATAAGTGAGGCAATAATAGCAATTGATATTTTTATCCAACCCGGCATTAACTTTAACCGCAGATATAGCGGCGTATGGTTGTAAATATCTATTTCATATAAATAAAAATCACCCTCAGGTACTCTAATTTTTATTGGCCCAATTGCTTGGTATTTTTCGGTATAAATAACTTGCGGCGGCATGCTCTTAGTAAAGTTAAGCAAGCTTAAATCAACATCGGCGGGTATGCTTTTATTTGTTAGCGAATCTTCTAGCTGCTCTGCATTTAAATACAAAAGCTTACCATTAGTACGTCGAGGGTGCTTTAGCGTATCGTTAAGCAAACGCTTGTGCTTTATGGTAGAGCGCTCAATGTTTTTAGCGGTATAAGCTAAGTTTTTTTCCATTGGGCCATGCAAAGGGTTATAACTAACAGAGTTAATAGTTGTAACACTACTTAAAAATATAAGTGCCGCACCTGTGCCAATAATAGTTAACCAAAACCAAGTAAAGATTTTAAAAAACAAATAGTGCCGAGGGTGTTTAAGCCAGCTAAAACTTGCCAATTTATTCGCCTTGAATAAAGACATAGCCCGTCCCTCTAATGGTTTTAATTAGCTCGTTAGGTAGGTGTTCAGCTATTTTTTTACGAATGTTGCTAACGTGCATATCAATAGAGCGATCAAACGAGGCTAAGCGCCTGCCAAGTACATCTTCACTTATTTGCTCTTTACTAACCACCTCGCCAGCACGTTTGGCAAGTAATGCGAGTATTTCGTATTCGGTGCCAGTAAGGGTTAAGGTTGTTTGTTTAATTAAGGCTTCACGAGCAGCCAAATTAATAATAATACCGTTAACCACTAATTTATTATTGCTAGTGGCATTCATGGTGGTTATATGTTCAATACGGCGCGTAATTGCTTTAACTCGAGCAAGTAATTCACGATGATTAAAAGGTTTAGGTATGTAATCGTCTGCGCCAAGTTCAAGGCCAAAAATACGATCAAAATCTTCGCCTTTGGCGGTAAGCATAATTACCGGTGTAAGCTTGGTTTGCCTAAGTTGTTTAAGTACTTCAAAACCATCAAGGGTAGGCAGCATTACATCAAGTAGTATTAGTGCGTAGTCGTTCGCTTGCGCTAGTTTTAAGCCCTGCTCGCCGTCGTGTACGCTTTGCACGTTAAATCCTTGCGCGGTTAAATACTCGCTTAATAGCTCACACAAACCTGTGTCGTCATCAATCATTAATAGTTTCATTTTCAAACCCTTGAGTTGTGCCGTATGAGCTGATTTTACCTGCTAAATAGTACAAAAGTGAATCTTTACATAACCTTTACACTGCTTTGCGTTACTTTGCATTGCAGCGGGTATAGTTAGCTCAACAGATTAAAACAACCAATCCAATAGTAAAGGTAATGATTATGACTAAAGTAAATACACTTTCAAAACTAGTACTTATTTGTGGCTTAGCAACCGCTACTTTCGGTGCAACCAGTGTTATGGCCAAAGGCGATATGCATAAGCAAGGTCGCCACTCACAAGCGCACTTTTTACTATCGGAGCGCGGCGCTGATAAACTCGATTTAACACAAGAGCAGCAAACTAAATTAGAAGCTATATTTGCAGCACAAAAAACGCAAATGCAAGCACTTAAAGGCACCGACAAAGAAACGCGTAAAGCACAGCGCACCGCTCACAAAGCTAAAACGGAAAGCTTGTTATCAGCAGCAACGTTTGACGAAAATGCAGCAAAAGAGCTACTAGCTCAACGCCACGAAAAAGGTGAGGAAATGGGTTTAATTAAATTAAAAACTCAGCACCAAGTGTGGCAAGTTCTAAATGCAGAGCAGCAAGAAAAGTTTGCAAAAATGCAAAAGCGCATGGGTAAGAAAAAACATTCAAAATAGCTCGGTGTTTAAATTACCCGTAGGCGGGGCTTGCCACCGCGCTGCGCGCACGTAGTGCTAAAGATATATTCACAAAGAGGTTAAGAGCCGCTGCGCTTTAGAGGAGTAAACAGTAAATTAGTTGTTTAAATGGCTTCTCATTTGCTCTCATTGTCTTCTCTTTGTGAAAAAGGTTGGTTTTAGCTAGAGCCAAGATCGGTGTTTAAATTACTCGTAGGCGGGGCTTTATGCCGCGCTGGTTAAAACTTAAAAACTATTGCGCGAGGTAAACTCCCGCCTACGGGTTGGGGGTTTATTGTAGGCGGGGCTTTATGCCGCCTAGTTAAACTCTAAAACTATTGCGCGAGGTAAACTCCCGCCTACAAATTCCAGACAAAAGACAAAGCCAAGCAAGGTGCTTGGCTTATATACTTTGCTGCTCTCTAAAATTTATTTTCACTTAAAAAAGTCATCTTCATTTTTTGCCATCATGGCTTCTATGTCTTCAATCATGTCTTGGCTAAAATCTTCAGCTGAAGTGATAGGGGCTGAAATTCTGTTATTTTCAAACGACCATTCGCCTAAATCAATAAGCTGACAACGTTTTGAACAAAACGGGCGGTGTGGGCTTTGCTCTGACCATTCAACCTTACTTTTACAGGTTGGGCAGTTAACAATAGTTGGCATAGTAATCTCTCAATCTTGTTTTAAATGGTGCTGTCTAATAGCCAAACTATAAGTCAGTTTAAATGCTTTTAGTATTGTATTGGCTTTTATAGAGTCGTATCATTTTTCTGATACCTGATACCTGATACCTGATACCTGATACCTGATATTAAAAACTCGTTACCCGATTAATCTCAGCTAAGGAGGTCATGCCGTCGGCGGCTTTACGAATGCCCGATAAACGCAGGTTATTAAATCCGGCTTTAAGCGACACTTCAGCTATTTCTAGTGAGTTACCACCGCGCATTATAATTTGTGCTATTTCTGGGGTAATTTTCATTACTTCGTAAATACCTACACGGCCTTTATAACCATCGGTACAGTTTTCGCAACCTTTAGGAGCATACAAGGTCATTTCACTAATTTGCTGCTGGCTAAAACCTTGACGTAGCAGTTCTTCACTAGGTAAATTTTCAGGTGTTTTACATTTAGGGCATAAGCGGCGCGCTAGGCGCTGAGCTATAATTAAACTAATTGAACTTGCTACGTTATATGCAGGTACGCCCATGTTTAATAAGCGGGTAATGGTTTCGGGCGCTGAGTTAGTATGCAAGGTCGAAAGCACTAAGTGACCTGTTTGCGCCGCTTTAATTGATATTTCGGCGGTTTCTAGGTCACGTATTTCACCTACCATTACTACATCGGGATCTTGGCGTAAAAATGCGCGCAATGCGTTGGCAAAGGTCATATCGGCTTTAATATTAATTTGTACTTGGTTAACCCCTTCGAGGTTAATTTCTACCGGATCTTCGGCGGTACTAATATTGCGCTCTGGCTGGTTTAATATATTTAAGCCGGTGTAAAGCGATACCGTTTTACCCGAGCCTGTAGGCCCAGTTACTAATATCATTCCTTGTGGTTGCTCAAGCGCATCCATATACAGCTTTTTTTGCTCGGGTTCGTAACCTAATACATCAATGCCAAGCATGGCGCTAGATGAATCAAGAATACGCATTACAATCTTTTCGCCCCATAAAGTGGGCATGGTGCTTACCCGAAAGTCGATACTTTTACGCTCGGTTATTTTTAGCTTTATGCGGCCATCTTGTGGTTTACGTTTTTCGGCAATATCAAGGCGCGACATTACTTTAATACGCGCGGAAAGCTTAGTAGCTAAACTGTTTGGTGGGCTGGCTACTTCGTGCAAAATACCGTCAATTCTAAAGCGAATTCGGTATTTGTGCTCGTAGGGTTCAAAGTGTAAATCAGACGCACCTTTTTTAATCGCATCCATTAATATTTTATTGATGTAAACAATGATTGGTGCATCGTCTTTATCATCGTCTTTAGGAGTGTCTTTTTGTATATCGGCGTCTAGTTCGGCAAACTCTTTAAACTCGTCATCGCTTAAATTTAAGCTGCCAGTGGCATCAAGCAATTGTTCTATTTTTTTATCGAGTTGAATGTAGTCAACCACTACCACTTCGCAAGACAAACCAGTACTAAATTCAAAGTTTTCAAATGCGCCGTAATCGGTAGGATCAGAGGCGGCAATATACACTTTTCTGCCTTTTTGTACTAAAGGCAAAATATGATGCTTACGGATCAGTTTTTCTTTTATTAACTCAGGAGAAATAAGTGCAGTATTAAAGTCTTTTAAATCAAAAAAAGGCACCCTAAATAAATCAATGCATTGCGCCGCTAAATCTTTACTGTCAATTTTTCCGCATTTAGCAATAAGCTCAGCAGTAGAGGCAAACTCTTGCTGTTTAGTTTTTACTATATTGGCATCAACACGGCCAAGGGTAATAAATTTTCTTAATAACGGTGAGTTAATATTCATTGCGCACCTGTATAAATCCTTCAATAGTTAGCAATTTATCAGAAAAAAGCAGGGATTACATTGCCCATCACAATCTAGGCTAATTTTAGCAACTAAAATAGCTGTTTTTATAATTTATGGCTATTTTAACGCCAATTTTAAATAGCCTTTATGTAAAGCAATTAAGTCGTGTTTAACCAAAGCTAAGCTGCGATCGTTATTTAAAATATCATCTGCTTGTTGTTGTTTTTGTTCACGTGACATTTGCGCGGTAATAATACTATTTACTTGATCTAAGCTTATGTTATCACGTTTAACCGTACGCTCTATTTGCACGTTTTTTGGCACGTCTATAAGTAAAGTGCGGTTACAGTATTTATCAAGGCCATTTTCAAAAAGTAGCGGGGCAACCAGTACCACATAAGGGCTGGTGGCGTTATTTAAATCGGTAATAATTTGCTGGCGAATAAGTGGATGTAATAGCGTATTTAACCAGCTTTTATGCTCAGTATTGCTAAAAACTAGCTCGCGTAAAGCACTGCGGTTTAAGTTGCCGTCGGCTAAGAGTATATCAGCACCAAAGTGTGCAACAATTGCCTTTAACCCTTCGCTGCCTGGCTCAACTACTTGGCGAGCAATAATGTCGGCATCAACAACGCAAATATCCAGCGCTTCAAGCATATTACTTACAGCCGTTTTACCACAGCCTATACCGCCAGTTAAACCCAGTACCCAATTATTAATGTTTGTTACTTTAACTGCTTGTTCGCTCATATTAGTAACCAATTAAATTAAAGTAGTTAGCTTGCAGTTGCTCGCCCCATAACATAGTGATCCAGCCTGCAATAGCTAGGTAGGGGCCAAACGGAATGGGCGTGGCTTTGTCTTTTCCTTGAATCGTTAATAGCGCAATACCAATAATGGCGCCCACTACGCTCGAGAGCAAAATAATAGTCAATAACGATTGCCAGCCAAGCAAAGCACCAAACACGGCAAGTAATTTAAAGTCGCCATAGCCCATGCCTTCTTTACCGGTAAGTAATTTAAATAACCAAAATACGCTCCACAAACTCAAATAGCCGCAAGCAGCACCAATAATGGCATCAGCTGGGGTAACGGTATAGCCCAGTACTGCTGCAATAAGCGCCAGCCATACAAGCGGTAGGGTAATTTGGTCGGGCAGGAGCATATGGTCAATATCAATAAAGGTAAGTGCCACTAAAGCCCAAGTAATTGCTATATAAAGTAAAGCCTGCTCAGTAGCACCCAACTTATACGCAACAACTAAGCTCAATAGTGCAGTTATTGCCTCTACAATAGGGTAGCGAGCCGATATAGGGTTACTACAACTGGCGCATTTACCTTTTAAAAATAACCAGCTAACTACGGGTATATTTTGCCACGCTTTAATTGCGGTTTTACATTTAGGGCAGGTAGAGTTGGGCTTAATTAAATTAAAAGTTGAGTTTAAAGACTCGCTTTCATCTGCTTTATTACTTTTAAGTTCGCTTTCTAAAAGCAGCCGGCATTCGCCTTGCCATTCGCGTTGCATCATTAGTGGCAAGCGGTAAATAACTACATTTAAAAAACTACCAACACATAAACTCACCAAGCCAATAGTGGTTAAATAAAACCACAATTCACTTTGCATTACTTCTATAATACTTTGCATATAACGACCAAATAATTAAATAATGAGTTTAAAAACTAAATAACAGAGCCAAGTTGGAATATAGGCAAGTACATGGCAACAATTAGACCACCTACTAGCACGCCTAATACGGCCATGATTAATGGCTCTAGCAAGCTTGAGAGCCCATCTACCGCATCATCAACTTCTTGCTCATAAATAGTCGCTACTTTGGCTAACATGCTATCAAGTGATCCCGACTCTTCGCCAATAGCCACCATTTGTATTACCATGTCAGGAAATATTTTAGAATTACGCATTGCCCAGTTCATTTGATTACCCGAGCTTACTTCGGCTTTTATTTCTAAAATAGCATAACGATAAACCGCATTACCCGAGGCGCCTGCGGCAGAGTCCAGCGCATCAACTAGCGGTACACCAGCAGCAAAGGTGGTCGAAAGCGTACGCGCGTAGCGGGCAACAGCCGCTTTATTTAAAATCATACCAATAACGGGCAGTTTTAATATAGCTCGGTCGGTAGCATCACGTAACTTTAAACTTTTAAGGTGTGCTTCTTTAAAAGCCCAACCAAAGGCAAATATTATTATAAGTATTATCCACCAGTACTCTTGCATAAATTCCGATATAGCAATTACAAATAAGGTAAAAGCAGGGAGTTCAGCGCCAAATCCGGCAAAAATATCCTGAAATTGTGGTACTACAAATATTAGCAATATAGAGGTAACAATAAGTGCGATAACTAATACCGCGATAGGGTAAAACATCGCTTTTTTAATTTTTGATTTAAGCGCTTCAGACTTTTCTTTATAAATGGCAACCCGGTCGAATATTTTATCTAAAGCGCCAGACTGCTCTCCCGATGCCACTAAATCACAATATAAATCATCAAAATAACGGGGATGGCGCCTTAGTGCTCGCGATAACGGTTGGCCTGCTTTAACTTCATCAGCAATGGTTTCCATGAGTTTACCAAGGCTTTTATTAGTCGCTCCAGTACCAATCATTTCAATTGACTGTATTAGCGGTACACCCGCCATAAGCATGGTGGCAATTTGCCGAGTGACTATGGCAATATCTTTAGGGGTGATTTTTTGTAAGCGTGCACCAAATAACGGTTTGGCTTTACGCTTTACTTTTGAGGGGGTAATACCCTGTTTACGCAGTTGGGCTTTTACTAACGCAACACTAGAACCTGTAAACTCACCTTCTAAACGTTTCCCGCGAGTGCTAACGCCTACCCACTCAAAGGTATCTTGCCCTTTTTTTTCTTGTTGTTTAGCCATATTGATTCCATATCACCATGAAGGTATAACATTTAGCTTAGTGCTATATAATAGCTGCAAAATTGCACATAAACAATTGATGCAAAAGCTTTTACTAACTTATAACAAAATGATGGAATCATGTATGTTAAAACAAAAACTTAAACAGAAACTCCAGTGGTCAATTATACATTTACTCTTAGGGGCTTTGGTTTTAACTATTGCTGCAATGCTTATTTATTTAAATTGGTTTTATGATGGTCGTTATTTGCTAACAGATTTGGTTGGCTTAGCGGTAATAATATTTACCTTAGATCTTATTTTAGGCCCAGTACTGAGTTTTTGGCTACTCTCACCAGATAAAGCAAAGAAAGAAAATGTCATCAATATTTTATTAATCGTATTACTGCAAGCTGTATCATTTAGTTATGGTGTTGTTCAAATAGACAGCCAAAGGCTTGCCTATATTATTAAATGGCAAAGCTCTTATTTTGCTGTATCAAAAGGTAATTCCAGGCTAAGTGAAACCTCGGAACATTTTTACAATTTTAACGAGCCTAAAATAGGTACTACTAATAGGAGTAAGTACGATAAGCTTATTAAAGAGTCGATTTCGCCAGTAGAAATGTATGAGTTTTTTGAAGCATCAAGTTATGCAACAGAGTGCGGGATACAGTGCGTAGTAATAACAAAAAAAGGTATAGTAAATGTTACAAAGGATGGTAGTAGCCTTGTTTTTAGCAAGTCCCTTCGTTAATGCAGGTGCTAGTTGCTAATAGTTCCCATTGCAGTTGGTTCGCATTTATTGTTGCAAGCATAATATAAGTATCGCCTACGCTAGAAATAGATGCTTCGTTACTAGCTGTTGATTTTATTTGGATGCTTTGGGTGGTGTTGGCAATTTCAATGTCGGAGATAAACTCAGGGGCTAAAAAGTCTGATTTATTACTGCCTAATTTGCTAAAAGTATTACAATTATTTAGAGATTCCTTTGTATAAAAGCAAATTTCAATATTACGTTGTAATGTGTTGGTTGCTAAAACGACTTCGGTAAATTTAGCGCGCTTATAATGGTTGTTATAAGCAGGCAGAGCTAATGATATTAATATCCCCATAATGGAGATAGTTATCATTAGCTCTATTAAAGAAAAACCGTAGGCTTTCCTCATTTTATATTTTCTTAACAAAGACCTGCAGCGATACATGTACTCTTGTCATCTACAGCCCAAGTTAAAGAGCCTGTTGTTTCGGTCGGCACTAAAATATAGTTCATACTGTTTACGTCAGATGTTCCAAGGGCTGTGATAGCTGCTGTTTCAGCTTTAAGTGTCACGCTAGCAACATTTTTACCAGAAGAAACACCAGCTTGCATACCTATTTTAGCCGCAGTATCACAGTTTTTTAAATCGCCAGCTCCACGTGTTTGGAAACATACATCTATTAAGCCTTTAGCTGAAGATGCAGCTAGCACAACTTCAGAAAAACGTGCTTTTTTAGTATATGTTTGGTACTGCGGTAACGCGATTGCAGCCAAAATGCCGATAATTGCGATAACAATCATTAATTCAATTAGGGTGAAACCCTTTTGGTTCTGTTGTGTCATTGTTTTCATGTTTCCTCTCCTAAAGGATAATGTTGTGGTAAATAAGCGTTATTTAAGTAGCATTAGTGCTTGGCTTAATTTGTTTATTTAACCTGTTTACTTAATTTGTTTATTTAAACAGTTTACTTAACTTGTTTATTTAAAGAACAAACTTTACTGTACAGCGTATTTTGGTTTGTATAAACAAGAACACGTTGTGCATTTAGTTATTAAAGTTACCAATATTTAGCACTTTAATGTGTTATTGAGTTGCTTTTATATTTATAAATTAGCTTATATTTTTAGGTATAGCTGTATAAATACTTAACTTTTTTATGCATTTCATTGCACTCATTAATATTAAACCAGCTAATTAGTGCTTTTATATTAATGGTACATTCATTTATAGTACAACAGCGTGAGTTTACCACTGTTTTTTACTTTTTAGTACACGGATTATATTTAAAAAAAGTATTTTATTTAACAAAATGTTAAAAAGCAATCCTTTCGGGTTATTTAATGCTTTATAGTATCTATTGTCAATGAATTAGCGCAGTTTAAATTTAAAGTCTGCGTTATTATTAATCAAATCGCATTGATAAATCGATTGATTGTAAGTTTTTTGTTAACGCTCCGCTTGATATAAAGTCTACCCCAGCTTGTGAGTAAGTTTTAAGCGTTTGTAGGGTCATATTGCCCGAAACCTCAAGTTTTGCACGTTTGTTAGTAACCACTACAGCTTGTTTAATTTGCTCTACGTTAAAGTTGTCGAGCATTATAATATCGGCACCTGCATCAAGCGCTTGTTTTAGATCAACAAGTGATTCAACTTCTACTTCTATTGGTTTGTTTGGTTGGTTTTGTTTAGCTTGCGCCACGGCTTTGTTTATACCGCCACACGCTGCTATGTGATTTTCTTTTATTAAAAACGCGTCGTATAAACCAATACGGTGGTTTGCACCGCCGCCACATTTAACGGCGTACTTTTGTAAAATGCGTAAACCAGGTATGGTTTTACGGGTATCGAGTAGTTGGGTTTTTGTACCCGCAAGTTCTTTTACATAATGAGCTGTGGTAGTAGCAGTACCCGAAAGTGTTTGTACAAAGTTAAGTGCTGTACGCTCGGCAGTTAAAATAGCGCGAGCCGAGCCTGTTGCTGTAAATAAAGTACTGTTAGCTTTAACTGCATCGCCATCGTTTACTAGTACATTTACTACAACACTAGGGTCTACTTGCTTAAATACTTCAATAATTAGGTCTTTACCACAAAATATGCAGTCTTCGCGGGTAATTACTTTAGCGTTCGCTTGCTCGTTTGCTGGAATAAGTTGCGCGGTAATGTCGCCATTTTCAGCACTTTGGTAATTTAAATCTTCACCAAGTGCAAGAGTAACTAGTTGACTAACTAAAGTGTGTGGAATAGGCATAAAAAAGCTCGTAACAGTAAATAAATTAAGCAAATTTTACTATGTTTGAATTGCAATAACCAGCTTTGTAGTAAAGGCTGGTATCAGGTTTTAGGGAAGAGCAGGTTTTAGGTTTCAGGTTTTAGGTAGAGATAAGCTCGGTGTTTAAATTACCTGTAGGCGAGGGCGCCGCACGTAGTGCGAAAAACATATTCACAAAGAGGCTAAGAGGGCGCTGCGCTTTAGAGTAGTAATAAGTAAATTAGTTGTTTAAGTGGCTTCTCATTTACTCTCTTTGTGAAAAGGTCGGTTTTAGGTAAAGATCAAAGCAAGCTCAGTGTTTAGGTTACACGTAGGCGGGGCTTTATGCCGCGCTGATTAAAATTTAAAAACAGCGCGAGGTAAACTCCCACCTACAAGTTCGCTGTTTGGTAAGCTTTTATTGCTTCGTCTATCATTTTTAAATTAAATCCTTTAGCATCGATGTTATGTAGATCTTTTGATTTAAATTATGAACATAGATTTAAATGGGGTGGTAAATTGTGCTTTGCAGCGTGGTTGTTCGCATTTTGATGAGCGCCCGAGTGATACAGACGTTTCTTTATTGGTAATTCACAATATATCCTTGCCGGCGGGGCAGTTTGGTACACCCTATGTTGATGATTTATTTATGGGTACGCTTAATTGTGAAGCGCATAGTAGCTTTAGCGATTTACACGGTGTGCGGGTGTCGGCACATTGCTTTATTAAACGCAGCGGTGAGCTAGTGCAGTACGTGCCATTTACTAAGCGAGCATGGCATGCTGGGGCGTCTGAGTTTAACGGGCAAACTAACTGCAATAACTTTAGCATTGGCATTGAGCTTGAGGGAACCGACACCACAGCTTATACTTTAGCGCAATACACTAGTTTAAAAACACTAAGTAAAGCCATAATGCAACGCTATCCAAATATAACAACAGAGCGAATTGTAGGGCATTGCGATATAGCACCAGGGCGAAAAACAGACCCCGGTAGTAGCTTTAACTGGCATTTATTTTTAACTATGCTTAAACAATCAGGCTAAGTGAGTAACAACAATGATTTTGGTTTCGATAATAATTGCATTAATACTTGAGCGCTTAGGTGCTCGTTCAGCCCATTGGCAAATTAGCTACTACGCAGACGGTTATGTAAATCGCTCGGCAAACCTGCTCACTAATAAAGGCGTATTTGGCTCGGGTGTTGGCTTTTTAGTGTGGCTACTTTTACCTGTACTGGCTATTGGTTGTTTATATTTGCTGTCTGACTTTGTGCTGTGGCAACTTATTTTTAATGTAACAATATTACTCGTGTGTTTTGGCTGTGCTAAGCAGCGTGCATTATATAAGTCGTACTTAAACGCTTTAACCCGAGATGATAAAACTGCGGCTACCTTATATGCACTGCAAATGGGCCAAAATCGCACAGAAGAAGAGCAAGACGGCGAAACAGTTGGACAAACCCTGGCATGGGTTAACTTTAGATTTTACTGCGCGGTGATTTTTTGGTTTGTAATATTAGGCGTAGCCGGTGCGGTTTTATATGCACTCGTGCGCACATTCGCAGATTTAGTAACGCAAGATGACGACGAAATAATAGCAAAGCATTCTAAAATGCTACACAGATTATTATTTTGGCTTGATTGGTTACCAGCGCGCATTACCAGCTTTGGTTATTTAGTAATAGGTAACTTTAATAAAGGCACTAGTTGCTGGTTACGCTACGCGCTTGATTTTTCAAGCCCTAACCGCAAAGTGGTTACTTACACTGCCTTAGCCGCAGAGCAAGTAGAAAAACGCTACTACGACTGCGCGTACGAAGCCACTTGTATGATTAAATTGGTAAAACGTAATGTATTGTTTTATTTAGTACTGATTGCATTATTAACCCTGTTTGGTGGGCTGGATTAAAAAACATTGCGCGAGGTAAACTCCCGCCTACGGGCTAACACCTAAACTCTCCGCTATCACTTTTACCCTCCCTGGTCTGACCAATTTATTTTCGTCTCATTTACCTTTCTTTATTTATACTATTTTGTGTATTCTTTAAACTTTGCGCTGAATGCGTTACGCTGGCTAAGTGTCCTTAAAGCTACTGTAAATTGACAGCAATTAGGCTTTTTGTTACCGTATGTCAAAATTTGGTATGACCAATTTACCTTTTGGTTAAATTGTTCAGTTCAAAGCCTGGTTTTAAGGGCTTTTGGTATTTATACAACGCGGACGTTGACTGATGTCTTTAAAGATTAAAGCTGCAAAATTATCGGATGTGATTTTACAACAACTTGAGAACATGATTCTTGAGGGGTCGTTGGCACCAGGCGAAAAACTGCCACCGGAGCGTGAGTTAGCTAAGCAATTTGAAGTGTCGCGGCCATCACTGCGCGAAGCAATTCAAAAGCTTGAAGCTAAAGGTTTAGTAACCAGACGCCAAGGCGGCGGTACGTATGTAAAAAATCAGCTCGAAGAAGGGCTTACTGATCCGCTGTTTGATTTGATCAGTAAACACCCTGAGTCGCAGTTTGATTTACTTGAATTTCGCCATGCATTAGAAGGGATTGCTGCGTATTACGCTGCACTGCGTGGCACCAATAACGATTTTATTAAAGTAAAACAAAGCTTTGATCAAATTGCTTTGGTACAAGACGACTTACAACAAAAAGCGAAAGCAATAAATGCTTTTCATTTTTGTATTGCAGAGGCGTCACATAACATTGTTTTACTACATTTAGTGAGAGGCATGCAGGCATTGCTTGAGCAAAATGTATTGCAAAATTTAACCGTGTTATTAACAAAATCAGATATCAGTAACCAATTAGGCCACCACCGTGGTTTGCTAATGGATGCTGTTATTGAAGGTAAGCCCGAAGAAGCACGTTTAGCTAGTAATGCGCATTTAGCATATATAGAAGAAGCATTACTGGAAGCGGGTAAAGAACATTCGCGAATTGAACGCAGTTTAAGACGCACCAAACAAAATTAAGCAAATACATCCTTACTCAAAATTAGTAAGTGGGATGTGTTAAATACACAACATTCGTATTTTAAACATAAGGAAACCTCCATATGTCTGAAGTCAATAAAATTGACGTAGACGCGCTAGAAACACAAGAGTGGTTACAAGCTCTTGAATCGGTTGTGCGCGAAGAAGGTGTTGAACGAGCTCAGTTTTTACTTGAGCAAGTGTTAGAGCAAGCCCGTTTAGATGGCGTAGATATGCCAACGGGTATTACCACTAACTACGTCAATACAATTCCGGTAGAGCAAGAACCTGCTTACCCGGGAGATGTAAATATTGAACGCCGTATTCGTTCAATAATTCGTTGGAACGCGATAATGATTGTATTGCGTGCATCGAAAAAAGATCTCGATTTAGGCGGCCATATGGCGTCTTACCAATCGTCTGCGGCATTTTATGAAGTGTGTTTTAACCACTTTTTTAAAGCACCAAACGATGTAGACGGCGGCGACTTAGTTTATTACCAGGGGCATATTTCTCCGGGTATTTATGCACGCGCATTTGTTGAAGGGCGTTTATCGGCATCACAGCTAGATAACTTCCGTCAAGAAGTAGGTGGCGAAGGTTTACCGTCGTACCCGCATCCTAAATTAATGCCTGAATTTTGGCAGTTTCCTACGGTTTCTATGGGCCTTGGTCCAATTTCGTCTATTTACCAAGCACGCTTTTTAAAATACCTAGACGGCCGTGGCTTAAAAGACACTAAAAACCAACGTGTATATGCCTTTTTAGGTGATGGCGAAATGGATGAGCCAGAGTCTCGTGGCGCTATTTCATTTGCTGCACGCGAAAAGCTAGACAACCTATGTTACTTAGTTAACTGTAACTTACAGCGTCTAGATGGCCCAGTTATGGGTAACGGTAAAATTATTCAAGAGCTAGAGGGCCTATTTAAAGGCGCTGGCTGGAACGTAATTAAGCTAGTGTGGGGCAGCGGTTGGGATATATTACTGGCTAAAGATAAAACCGGTAAGCTATTACAACTAATGAACGAAACGGTTGATGGCGATTACCAAACGTATAAAGCAAAAAATGGCGCGTATGTACGTGAACATTTCTTTGGTCGTTACCCTGAAACAGCAGCACTTGTTGCTGATATGACAGATGACGAAATTTTTGCGCTTAAGCGTGGTGGTCATGAGCCATCTAAATTATTTGCTGCATTTAAAAAAGCAGAAGAAACCAAAGGTCGTCCTACTGTTATTCTTGCTAAAACCGTTAAAGGTTACGGCATGGGTGAAGCAGCTGAAGGTAAAAACATTGCGCACCAAGTTAAAAAAATGGACATGTCGCATGTTGCACACCTACGCTCACGCCTAGGCCTTGACGATTTAATATCTGAAGAGCAACTAACCGAACTGCCTTATTTAACACTTGAAGAAGGCACTCCTGAGCACACTTACTTACACGCTCGTCGTGAAGAGCTTAAAGGTTATACACCTAAGCGTATTGCACGCTTTAGCGAAAAGCTAACAGTGCCAGAAGTAGAAGCGTTTAACCCGCTACTTGAAGAACAAAAACGTGATATTTCTACCACTATGGGTTTTGTTCGTGCCCTTAATATTTTACTAAAAGACAAAGGCATTGGTAAAAACATAGTACCTATTATTGCCGACGAAGCACGTACCTTTGGTATGGAAGGTTTGTTCCGCCAAATTGGTATTTATAACCCGCATGGCCAAAACTACACACCTCAAGATCGCGATATTGTTTCTTACTATAAAGAAGCTACATCGGGTCAAGTACTGCAAGAAGGTATTAACGAGTTAGGTGCAATGTCGTCATGGGTTGCTGCAGCAACATCGTACAGCACCAACGATTTACCAATGATCCCATTTTACATTTACTACTCTATGTTTGGTTTCCAACGCGTTGGCGACATGGCATGGATGGCAGGCGATCAGCAAGCACGTGGTTTCTTATTAGGTGCAACAGCAGGGCGTACTACGCTTAACGGCGAAGGCTTACAACACGAAGATGGCCACAGCCATATTCTTGCCAGCACAGTACCTAACTGTATTTCTTACGATCCAACGTACGCATACGAAGTAGCGGTTATCATTCAAGATGGTATTCGTCGTATGTATGGTGACGATCAAGAAAACATTTACTACTACTTAACGTTAATGAACGAAAACTACCATCAGCCAGCTATGCCAGAAGGCGCTGAAGAAGGTATTCGTAAAGGTATTTACAAGCTAGAAAGCTACGCAGGCAAAAAAGCCAACGTACAGCTATTAAGCTCGGGTACTATTATGACTGAAGTACGTAAAGCAGCTAAAGTATTGAGCGAAGACTACGGTGTTGCGTCTGACGTATTCTCAGTAACGTCTTTCAACGAGCTAACGCGCGATGGCCAAGATGTTGAGCGTTTTAACATGCTTAACCCTGAAGGCGAGCAAAAAACAGCGTATATCACTAGCGTATTAAACGATTCAGTAACGGTTGCAGCAACCGATTACATGAAAAACTACGCAGAGCAAGCGCGTTCGTTTATCCCAAGCAATAACTATAAAGTGTTAGGCACCGATGGTTACGGCCGCTCTGATAGCCGCGAAAACCTTCGTCGTCACTTTGAAGTTAACGCAGACTACGTTGTAGTTGCTACGTTATCTGAACTTGCTAAACGTGGTGAAGTTGAAAAGTCGGTAGTTATTGAAGCACTTAAAAAGTTCAATATCGACACCAACAAACTTAACCCACTGTACGCATAAGAGGTTTGCAATGAGTATTGAAATTAAAGTACCCGATATCGGTGGTGATGAAGTAGAAGTAACCGAAATCTTAGTAGCCGTTGGCGACTTTGTTGAAGTTGACCAAGCATTACTAACCGTTGAAGGCGACAAAGCATCAATGGAAGTGCCGGCCGATACAGCTGGCACAGTAAAAGAGATTAAAGTAAGCGTTGGCGACAACGTAGCTACTGGCTCTTTAGTGTTTATCTTTGAAGGCGAGAGTGAAGGCGAAAGTGCAGATAAAAGCGACAGTGCAGCAGAGCAAAAAGCGCCTGCAACTGACGCTAAACCAGCACCAGCGGCTTCTAGCTCTGCAGCACAAGACGTAACCTTGCCAGATATTGGCGATGACGAAGTTGAAGTAACTGAAATTTTAGTAGCCGTTGGCGACAGCGTTACTGAAGATCAGTCTATTTTAAGCGTTGAAGGCGACAAAGCGTCAATGGAAGTACCTGCGCCGTTTGCTGGCACAGTTAAAGAAATTAAAGTAGCGACTGGCGATACAGTAAAAACCGGTTCATTGGTATTTGTATTTGAAGTAGCGGGTAGTGAGTCTGCAGCACCAGCTGCTGAGTCAACACCAGCCGAAACTAAAGCAGCACCGGCAGCCGAGCGAAGCTCAGCATCAAGCACAAAAGAAGTTAACGTGCCTGATATTGGTGGCGACGAAGTTGAAGTGACCGAAGTTTTAGTAGCCGTTGGCGACAGCGTTACTGAAGATCAATCGTTACTAAACGTTGAAGGCGACAAAGCAGCAATGGAGCTTCCTGCGCCGTTTGCTGGCACAGTTAAAGAAATTAAAGTAGCTACTGGCGACAAAGTATCGACCGGCTCGTTAATTTTTGTTTTTGAAGTTGCTGGTGGCGCACCTGCTGCAGCCGCTAAACCTGAAGCCGAAAAATCAGCACCTGCTGCTAAAAGCGAAAAGCCAGCACCAAAAGCCGAAACAGCGACGCAATCTGCTCCAGCAGCTAGCAACGAAAGCTTTGCTGATAACAGCGCGTATGCACATGCATCGCCTGTGGTACGCCGCTTAGCACGTGAGTTTGGTATAAACCTAGCTAACGTAAAAGGCTCTGGTCGTAAAAACCGCGTAGTAAAAGATGACGTGCAAAACTATGTTAAAAACTTAGTTAAGCAAGTTGAATCTGGTCAATTGTCGGCAGGTAAAGGCAACGCAGGCGGCAGTGAGCTTGGGCTTATTCCATGGCCTAAAGTTGATTTTGCTAAGTTTGGCGAAATTGAAGAGAAAAAACTATCGCGTATTCAAAAGCTATCGGGTAAAAACTTACACCGTAACTGGGTGCAAATCCCACATGTTACTCAGTTCGACGAAGCCGATATAACCAGCCTTGAAGAATTCCGTAAAGAGCAAAATGCCCTTAACGAGAAGAAAAAGCTAGGTGTTAAAATTACGCCATTAGTATTTGTAATGAAAGCCGCAGCAAAAGCATTGGCCGAATTTCCAACTATTAACTCGTCACTGTCTAACGACGGCGAAAGCTTAATTCTTAAAAAGTACATTAATATTGGTGTAGCGGTTGATACGCCAAATGGTTTAGTAGTACCAGTGTTTAAAGATGTTGATAAAAAAGGCATTATTGAACTATCGCGCGAGCTAATGGAAGTATCTGTTAAAGCACGCGACGGTAAGCTTACCTCGGCAGATATGCAAGGTGGCTGTTTTACTATTTCAAGCTTAGGCGGTATTGGCGGTACGGCATTTACGCCGATTGTTAACGCGCCAGAAGTGGCTATTTTAGGTGTGTCTAAATCTGAAATGAAGCCAAAATGGAATGGTAAAGAGTTTGAACCAAAACTTATGGTGCCATTGTCAATGTCGTACGACCATAGAGTGATTGACGGTGCGCTAGCAGCACGCTTTACTGTTACGCTGGCAAGCTACATGAGCGATATTCGTCAATTAGTGATGTAATTGCTAAAAATGTATGAAATCAAATCCCAGCCAGTTGTTTTTTGCTGGGATTTTTACCATTTGCAATGATACAATCTTTGCACAGAATTTCTGCCTCGCAGAAGCATGGCAGTTAAACCTTGGGGCTGTGTCCCGTTCAAATAATTAAGGTAATAGCATGAGCAACGAATTAAAAACTCAAGTTGTTGTACTAGGCGGTGGTCCTGGTGGTTACTCTGCGGCTTTCCGTGCTGCTGACTTGGGCTTAGAAGTTACACTAGTTGAGTCTCGCGATACACTAGGCGGTGTATGTCTAAATGTGGGTTGTATCCCTTCAAAAGCGCTTTTACACGTAGCTAAAGTAATTGATGACGCAGCGGCAATGGCCGATCATGGCGTTACTTTTGGCGCACCACAAATTGACTTAGACAAAATCCGTTCATGGAAAGACTCTGTTATTGGCCAACTAACTGGTGGCTTAACTAGCATGTCGAAAATGCGTAAAGTTAAAGTTGTATACGGTTACGGTAAATTTACTGGCAGCAACACCATTGCTGTTGAAGGCACCGACGGTACAACAACAATTACGTTCGATAACGCAATTATTGCTGCAGGTTCTAAACCAGTTAGCTTACCTTTCATCCCAGAAGATGATCGCGTAATTGACTCAACTGGCGCACTAGAGCTTAAAGATATCCCTGAAAAGCTACTTGTACTTGGTGGTGGTATTATTGGCCTAGAAATGGGCACAGTATACCGTGCACTAGGTTCAGCAATCGACGTAGTTGAATTTGCTGATCAACTAGTACCTGCTGCTGATAAAGACATTGTTAAAATTTACCAAAAGTACGTAAGCGACAAATTTAATGTAATGCTTTCTACTAAAGTAACGGGCATTGACGCAAAAGACGATGGCCTATATGTAACGTTTGAAGGTAAAAACGCACCAGCAGAACCAGTACGTTACGACAAAGTACTTGTAGCAGTTGGCCGTACACCAAACGGTAAGTTACTTGATGCAGATAAAGCAGGCGTTAACGTTGATGATCGCGGCTTTATTAATGTTGATAAGCAGCTTAAAACAAACGTTGAGCACATTTTTGCAGTGGGCGACATTGTTGGTCAGCCTATGCTTGCGCATAAAGCAGTTCACGAAGCACACGTTGCAGCTGAAGTTATTTCTGGTCAAAAACATTACTTTGATCCTAAATGTATTCCTTCAATTGCCTACACAGATCCAGAAATGGCGTGGGTTGGTGTAACTGAAAAAGAAGCAAAAGAGCAAGGCCTTAGCATTGAAACTGCGGTATTCCCGTGGGCTGCATCAGGTCGTGCAATTGCATCTGCACGTACTGAAGGCTCTACTAAGCTTATTTTTGATAAAGAAAGTGGCCGTGTAATCGGTGGCGCTATGGTTGGTATTAACGCAGGCGAAATGCTGGGCGAAATTGGCCTAGCAGTAGAAATGGGCGCAGATGGCGAAGACTTAGCACTTACCATTCATGCTCACCCAACATTGAACGAATCAATCGGCCTAGCAGCTGAAATTTACGAAGGTTCAATCACTGACTTACCAAATAAAAAAGCAGTTAAAAAGAAAAAGTAATTTCTTTTAGTTAATTGTTTAAAAACCCAAGCCCAGCTTGGGTTTTTTTATGGGCGAAAAAGCAGGTTTTAGGTATTAGGTATTAGGTTTCAGGCAGAGATCAAACCAAGCTCAGTGTTTAGGCCGTCCGTAGGCGGGGCTTTATGCCGCGCTTGTTTAAGGTTCAAAAAACATTGCGCGAGGTAAACTCCCGCCTACGGGGTTGGGTGTTTGTTGTAGGCGGGGCTTTATGCCGCGCTTGTTTAAGGTTCAAAAAACATTGCGCGAGGTAAACTCCCGCCTACAGGTGGGTGTTTGTTGTAGGCGGGGCTTTATGCCGCGCTGGCTAATTAAAAAACATTGCGCGAGGTAAACTACCGCCTACGGGTAGGTGTTTGTTGTAGACGAGGCTTTATGCCGCGCTGGTTAAAATTAAAAAACATTGCGCGAGTTCAAGTAATATAAATACAATCCCAATGAGGATAAAAAGCAACACTCTTAACTAAAGATGCTCTAAGGGGATTTGCTACTATATAACGAGCACAATTAGTTAAGTCGCTTTCATCCCTAATTAAATGGTCATAAAAATCAGGTTGCCACAGCTTTTGTATTAAAAATTGATCCCTTGCTTGTTTTGTACAGCGACCTTTGAATGTACGAATCAAGCAGCTAAGAGAAGAGCTCATTTTTAATTGAAATAACCAATGTATATGATCGGGCATAAACACAAAGGCAATCGTTTTAGATGCGCCTTGTTCCTCTAGAACTCTCATTTCATTTATTAATAATCTATTTAAATAAAGATCAGTAAATAAGCATTGTCTGTCATATGTAACTAGAGTTACGTTGTAATAGTGATTAGCTAAAGATACACGCCCTTTACGAAGTAGCTGTGAATTTTTCATTTAAAAGAATCATTAGAAAAGTCATAATTTAAAAGTAGCAGTGATTTTTAAATTTGCCTAAGGTAAAGCTTTACGCCGCGCTTGTTTAAGGTTTAAAAAACATTGCGCGAGGTAAACTCCCGACTTCAGGGTTGTATCACCTTGTTAATACCTAAAGCCCTTACATATCTATTTTCATCAAATATAGCTACAATGCGCGCCTAATTTATTTAAGGTAAACCCCCCAGTGAAAAATGCCGTTTTAGCATTACGTGCCCAACAAATAAGCGAATCGCGCCGTGAGTTTAACGCTCGAGGCGCTAAAATGACACGTTGCCAGCAATGCCTACTTGCAGAGCTTTACTGTATTTGTGAAGGGGTTGTACAAGCCGATTGCGACGCCGCAGTGTGTTTACTTATGTATCATAATGAAAGCTTTAAACCTTCAAATACTGGGCGTTTAATTGCCGAAATAGTACCTGAAAACTATGCATTTAGATGGGACAGAACTGATCCCGATGCCAAACTTTTAGCATTAATAAACGATCCGCAATATCAACCTATGGTTGTATTTCCTGCTGAAGATGTAGAGCCGGGCAGAGCGGTAACTGAAGTAAATATAACAGCCGGTAAAAAACCGCTATTTATATTTCTAGACGGCACCTGGCGCGAAGCTAAAAAAATGATCCGCAAAAGCCCGTATTTAGATAACCTTCCGGTATTATCGATCACTGCCGACAAACTCTCAGACTACCGCCTTCGCGTTGCTCCCCATGCGCATCAACTTGGCACCGCAGAAGTGGCCATTATGGTGCTAGCGTTAGCGGGAGAGAAAGATGCAGCCATAAAACTAGAACAGCACTTTATAAAATTCCGCGATGCGTACTTATTAGGTAAACGCAATAAAGGTAGGCCAGAGTAGAAGGGCAGGTTTCAGGCAGAGATTAAACTAAAATCGGTGTTTAAGTTGCTCGTAGGCGGGGCTTTATGCCGCGCTTGTTAAAATTAAAAAACTGATCGAGGTAAACTCCCGTCTACAAGTAGGTCTATATCACTTATCTATAGCTTAAAAGCTAGAACCTTATATCTAACGCTTTTAATATTTTTATAATTTATTTCCTGCTTCCCTCACATTGCTCAAAAAACAAACTACTCTTTTAACAATAGTTATTTGTAACTAAAAATACACTCAATATAATCAACTTTTTTACTATTTAAAAAATAAAACAAATAAAAAAGCATTGTAATTGCGCCTTTTACATTTATAAATTATCCTTCAGCGATATATCACCCTAAGGGAATATCATTCAAATGAGTCAGCAAAAACAAGCGATAGTCGACCAGGAAGTTACTTTTGGTATTGATGAAGAACTACTCTCTACTACAGACTTGCAAGGAGTTATAACTTACGCAAATGATAACTTTTGTAAAGTTGCTGGGTATACATTAGACGAGCTAGTAGGTAATAACCATAGTATGGTGCGCCACCCTGATATGCCCAAAGCTGCGTTTGCCGATTTATGGTCTAATTTAAAAAATGATATTGCTTGGCGAGGTGCAATTAAAAACAGATGTAAAAATGGTCAATACTACTGGGTTGACGCATTTGTAACGCCAATTTATGAAAATGGAAAAAAAATAGGCTATCAATCTGTTAGGCGCCGACTATTACCTGAGTACTTAAACAGCGCAGAAAATCTGTATAAGCGTATTAATAGTGGCAAGTCTATAAATACATTTACTCATAATCTGTCGGCACTCAAACTCCCTCTATATTTATGCTTTAGTGCACTTTTTGCTTGGTTAGCTAGTTATTCACTGTGGTTTATTTTGCTGTTTATTCCTCTGCCATTTGTTATTTATTATGATCAGCTCGTTTTATCACAGCGATACCTTAAAAAAAGAAAAACTGAGTCAGACAGTATCTCTCGCCATGTGTTTTCGGGCAGTAATATATTTAGTTTTGCTGATTTTCAAATTAAATTACTCGAAGGAAAAGTCACTACAATAGTAGGGCGGATCATCGATGGAACATTGAGTTTAGAAAAGGGTGCCAACTCGCTCAAAGCCGTTGCTCAAAAATCTAAATTGGGAGTTGAAAAAGAAGCTGCAGAGCTACATCAGGTTTCGTCAGCGGTTGAGCAAATGGTTAACTCAATTGATGAAGTTGCCAAAAGTACTGTTATAACTACCCAGAAAGTAAATCAAGCGCATTCAAATTGTGAAGCAGCTACGCAGGCTATGTCGCAAACTATGGATAAAGTTTCTTTACTCGCAAATGAGGTAGATAATTCAGCTAATTCAGCAACAGAATTAGCCAAAGAGGCAGGTAAAATTGGCGATATCATGCAAGAAATTCAAGGTATTGCAGATCAAACTAATTTACTTGCGTTAAACGCAGCCATAGAGGCAGCGCGTGCTGGAGAGCATGGTAGAGGTTTTTCTGTCGTTGCAGATGAAGTTCGCGCACTATCAAGTAGAACCCACTCTGCCACTGAGCAAATACAAACATCTATAGCAGAAATGCAGTCAACGTTATTAAGCTGGTCTAAAACGATGGAAGTTGGAAAAAATGCTGCAGAAGACTGTGTTAAAGAAACACGCCAAACACAAGAGGTAGTTTCTCAGGTTCATCTTTCTATTAGCGATATATCAGATCTCACGGGCCAAATATCTACAGCTGCCGAAGAACAAAGTATGGTATCGCAAGAGATTAGTCGTAACATTTACAATATTAGTGAAACCTCAAGCGAAAATCTAACTCAAGCACAATTAGTAGAAGTCGAATCAGATTCTATTGATAAACGCTCAAAAATGCTTGCATCATTAGGGCTATCTTTCAAAGTAGATTAAAGGGCGGGTAAGAGCAGGTTTCAGGCATTAGGTTTTAGGCAGAGATTAAGCCAAGCTCGGTGTTTAAATTACCCGTAGGCGGGGCTTTATGCCGCGCTTGCTAAAATTTGCGCGAGGTAAACTCCCGCTTACGGGGTGTGTTTGTTGTAGGCGGGGCTTTATGCCGCGCTTGCTAAAATTTGCGCGAGGTAAACTCCCGCTTACGGGGTGTGTTTGTTGTAGGCGTGGCTTTATGCCGCGCTTGCTAAAATTTGCGCGAGGTAAACTCCCGCTTACGGGGTGTGTTTATTGTAGGCGAGGCTTTATGCCGCGCTTGCTAAAATTTGCGCGATGTAAACTCCCGCTTACGGGGTGTGTTTGTTGTAGGCGTGGCTTTATGTCGCGATTATTAAGATCAAAAAAGCGCAAGGTAAATTTCCTACTACAAGTTCTGTATTTTTGTTTGTTTAATATGGGTTTTTAAAAGCGTAAAAATTTGAGAAGCAACGTAAGGAATTTAAAATTTTCTTGAGGAAAGAAAAATTGGGGCGATTGACGGGGCTTGAACCCGCGACAACCGGAATCACAATCCGGGGCTCTACCAACTGAGCTACAACCGCCACAACACACCTTGGTTGGTGTGAGGAGCATAATACATAAAGTATTAAAAGTTGTGAAGCAAAAAAGTGAAAAAAATTAAAAAAAGAGCGAAATAGCATGTTTAGTGTGTGTTTTGCACGAAAAGCAGTCAAGTTAACTAATGTTTTAATAAGTAACTGGATTAAAACTCATTTATGCAAACCCATTATGTAATGAATCTAAAATGTAAATAATATATAATTTGCCGATAAAATCAGATGAACGACTTTCAGGGACCACAAAATGGAATCGGTACTCAATTGGCTTAATGAAAACTCAGGCCTAATTTTACACTATGGAATACAAGCGGTAATAGCGCTGGTTATCTTTTTATTAGGTGGGCGAATTGCAAAATTTTGTGCAAACTTAACCGAAAAAGCATTCGACAAAAAGAAAGTAGACAAAGCAGTAGGCTCATTTGTTTCTAGTATTGTATTTGCCATAGTATTTATGGCGACCGTTTTAATGGCGCTGTCGCAAATAGGGATCGAAACAACCTCATTTATTGCTATTTTAGGTGCTGCTGGTTTAGCTGTAGGTTTAGCACTACAAGGCTCTCTTTCTAACTTTGCATCAGGCGTGCTGATTATTTTACTACGCCCTTTTAAATCGGGCGACTACGTAGAGGCAGGTAATAAAGCCGGCACTATTAAAAAAATCGAAATATTTTCAACAGAGCTGCGCACCCCAGATAACAAAGTTATCATAATGCCAAATTCAAAAATCATGTCAGATGCAATCGTTAATTACTCACGAGAGTCAACACGCCGTATAGATTTAGTAATTCGTGTAGATTACGATGCCGATTTACGCAAAGCGAAAGAAGTGCTTAAATCAATACTCGATAGCGAGTCACGCATTTTAAAAGATCCGGCTTATAACGTATCAGTATCTGAGCTTGCTGAATCAAGCGTAAACTTTATAGTTCGCCCGTGGGTTGAGTCAGCCGATTATTGGCCTACGTACTGGAGTTTACTCGAAGAAATTAAAATTATATTTGATGAGCAAGGGATCAATATTCCAGCTCCTCAAATGGATGTACATTTACGCAAACAAGATTAATTTACTTACAGCTATACAAAGGTTATTTTTAAATGAAACTAAAGCTTTTATCAATTTTAGTTGCAGCAACAGCAGCAACTAACGCATTTGCAGACGACGCTGAGCAAAAAACCTGGGAAGTTACCAGTGAGCTAGGCGCTATTATTACCAGCGGTAACACCGAAACCACCACACTTAAAGGTGGTATTAAGGTATTGCATCATCTAGAACGTTGGAATAATGAGTACAAAATCGACGGTATTTATAAAGAAGACGAAGTAGAAAACGACGATGGTACAAAAGACAAACAGCGTACTAACGAAAAATACGCTATTTCTGCACAAGGCAATTACAAATTAAATGAAAAACACTCGCACCTATTCATTTATGGTTCACACGTTTCAGACTATTTTGGTGCCTATAGAAGTGAGTCGGTAGTTTCTGCTGGTTATGGTTTGCGTTTATTAAACGAAAAAACCATGTGGTTAAGTGCCGAAATTGGTCCTGGTTATAAGTACTTTAAGTATCCAGATGTAAGCACAGAAGTTGACGAAAATGGTAATTCACTTGCTGGTGAATACGAAGGCGAAATTATTGCCTTAGGTAAATTAGATTACAACTGGAAGATTTCTGATAACGCTCGTTTTACGCAATTAGTAACAGTGGAGTATGGTGACACCAACACCAAAACACGTTCAGAAACTGCACTACTTGCTAAAATAAATGGTTCATTACAAATGAAGGTTGCTTACAATATTATTAACAACTCAGATGTTGCTGATGACAAAGAAAGCACCGACACAGAGACCTCGTTAACATTGGTTTACAGTTTTTAACTGATTTAACAAAACGCAGTATTTTAGTAACAAAGAAAGGGGCGTAAGCCCCTTTTTTATTCGTCTAATTATAAGTACAATGGCGGCCATTTCGGCTGTAGACTTAGGGAAATACCTACTCGTGAACGTTTTTAAATACTTATTTAGTGCTTTTATACTAATATGTTGTTTTAACACATTGGCTTTCACGCCAACTGCATCGCAATTAGAGCAATTTAAAAAGCTCCCTAAGTCTCAGCAAGAAGCGCTCGCAAAACAGTACGGCGTAGACTTATCTATAATGACCGGAGATAGCTCACTTGATCAAGGTAGTACAAAAAAACAGGGATACACCATTGGTGAGCGTCTAGACGATATAGAAAAAGAAGAAGGGCAATCAGAAGAAGAGCGCTTTAACCCAAATTTAAAAAAAGTAAAGCCTTTTGGGTACGGACTATTTTCTGGAGAGCCGACAACATTTATACCTAGCGAAACGGCAGCAGTACCTGATACATATTTGATTGGGGCTGGCGATGAATTACTAATTAACTTTTATGGCAAAGAAAGTAACAGCCTAGAAGTAATTGTTGATCGCGAAGGACGCATCAATATTCCCGACTTAAGTCCTGCTCAAGTAGCCGGTTTAACCTTCGCAGAAGTAAAAGATTTAATTACAGCGAAAGTAGAGCAAGAAGCAATTGGTGTTAAAGCGTTTGTATCGTTAGGTGAATTACGGAGTATGCGTATTTTAGTACTCGGTGAAGCTTATAAACCAGGTAGCTATAGCGTGTCGTCGATGACTACCGTTTCGCATGCATTATTTGTAAGTGGTGGCGTATCTGACATTGCTTCACTACGCAATATTCAAGTAAAGCGTTCGGGCAAAGTAGTAACCAATTTTGATTTATACGACCTACTTATCCATGGCGATAGTAGTAACGATATTGTATTAAAGCCAGGCGATGTAGTATTTGTTCCTTCCGTAGGCGAACAAGTATCTGTTGAAGGGTTAGTTAAGCGGCCCGCGATTTTTGAGCTTAAGAAAGGCGAAACAGCCACACAGTTGCTTAAAATGGCTGGTGGGCTAAAAGCAGACGCATATGCTAAAAATGTTTTAGTTGAACGCTATAATAATAATCGAAAAGAAGTTTTGTCTGTTGATTTCTCAGCTGAAAATATTAACTATATCCCGCAAGATGGTGACCATATTCGCTTTAACTCTATAAGTGCGCAATATAAAAATACAATTAGCTTAATTGGTGCAGTAGTCCGCCCAGGTAATTATCAGTGGCATAAAGGTAAGCGGATTTCTGACGTGCTAACATCGGTACGCGGTGACTTACTACCGCAAGCCGATTTAAGTTATGCGCTAGTAGTGCGCGAAGTAAATATAAGTGGCGACATACAAGTTCATCAATTTGATGTGGCACAAGCCATAGTTAAAAATAGCGAAAATGACATAACGCTAAATGCAAACGACAAAATAATAATATTTAGCCGCTTCGAAGAAGAAAAAACAGAAAAGCTTGCCCTAGAAAATATGGCATTAACTAAAGAGCAACAAGAGCAACAGAAAAAAACAGAACAATGGCATCAGTACGAGCAAACTGAGTTTGAAAAGTATGTAGGCGTTATCAAAGAAGAAAATAACCCTGAAATACAAGATGATAAAGAAAAGTCGCTAGCCGAAATTAGTAAGCGTAAAGCCAAAGAAGAGCTTATATTTGAAAATAAAGAATATGCGCTATTTAGCCGTAAAAAATTATTAGCGCCTATTTTAGCTAAATTAAAATTACAGGCTTCGGTTAATTCGGCAATGCAGCTGGTAGAAATTAACGGAAATGTAATGTTCCCAGGTGTGTATCCGTTAACAGTAGCGGGTAACGTTGATGATCTAGTTATTGCCGCAGGTGGATTGTTAGAATCAGCATACGTAGAACAAGCCGAAATCACTCGAATATCGACAACCGACGCTTCGCAAATAGAGCATGTTAAATTTAACTTAAAGCATGCAATGCAAGAAAATTCAAATAGTAATATCCCTTTGCGTAGCAAAGACAGTCTAAATATTTTTTCAATTCCTAATTGGCAAGAAAACGTAAAAGTCGAGCTTAAAGGAGAGCTTAAGTTTCCGGGCTCCTACACTATCCGTCGTGGCGAAACGTTAACTAATTTATTAGAGCGTGCTGGTGGTTTTTCACAATTTGCAGAGCAGAGAGCAGCTGTTTTCACGCGAAAGTCAATTAAACAGCAAGAGCAAGAGCAACTAGCTAGACTTGCTACAGAGCTGCGCCGCGATATAGCGTCAAAAAGCTTTCAAAGCTCTATAAGTAGTAACCGACTATCGTATGATGAAATGAATAAACTACTCAACGATCTTGCTAGTGTTGAAGCTGTAGGGCGTTTAGTTATTGATTTACCACTTATAGCAAATAACCAACAAAATTTAGTTTTACAGGATGGCGATATACTTTATGTGCCAAGTAAACGTGATTCTATTAGTGTAATTGGTGAAGTTAATTACTCAACCTCGCACTTATACCGAGCTGGCATAAGTGTCGACGACTATATAAATTTAAGTGGTGGCTTAAAAGAACGTGCAGATGAGGACCGTATTTATATCATTAAAGCCAATGGCTCAGTTAAAATTCCTACCACAGGCAACTGGTTTGTAGCTAATAGCTCAAACCAACTAGAGGCGGGTGATACTATTGTAGTGCCAATGGATGCTGGACACTTAGATAAGTTAACCTTGTGGAGTACAGCAACACAAATACTATATCAAATGGGTATTGCAGTTGCAGCCATTAGCGGTATTTAATCCAATGACACGCTTAGTCAAAAGTAATTAAGAAAGCTAAATTAACTTTAGCTTTCTTGTAGGTTAAATTAAATTTAATTAATAAAATCAGTACGTAGGAACTGTAACCTAGGGGCGGAAGCGTGTTTAAAGGACTAATAAATAGTTTTAGCTGTTAGTTATAAGACTTTAGTGAGGGATTGAACAAGTTTTCTGATGCGAAGTATTATGAACATCAATTAAAACTGATTTTATAAATAACAATAACTCGATTAAATAATCTGGTTACACAACTATTGATAGCTGATTTGATGAGATACTAATGAACAATCAAGGTGGAAAACTAAATAACGAAAAAATGGCAAGTAATATATATGTAGAAAATCACCATCTAACAGATGATGAAATTGACCTGCATGAGATTTTTTCTGTTATATGGCAGGGGCGATGGATAATTATTATAATAGTTTCTTTGTTTTCAATTGCTTCAGTAATTTATGCAATGAAACAACCAAATATTTATAAATCTGAAGCACTTTTAGCTCCTGCAGAGCAAGAGCAAGCAGGGGGGTTAGGAGCATTGGCAGGTCAGTTCGGCGGTTTAGCTAGTTTAGCCGGTGTAAACTTAGGCTCAAATGGAAGTGTAGATAAAACTCAAATGGCAATTGAGGTTTTAAAGTCACGTCAATTTACCAGTGATTTCATTCAAAAGCATAATATTCTTGCTGATTTAATGGCCGTTAAAGCTTGGGATATGAAAACTAATGAAATTATTTACGACGAGGAAATATTTGAAGCTAAGAGAAATAAATGGTTAAGAGAAGTAGAAGCACCTTTTAAGCCTAAGCCGTCAATGCAAGAGGCCTACAAAGTCTTCGAAAAAATTATCAACATTAAGAAAGATAATGAAACAGGAATGGTGAGCTTATCTATAGAGCATTTTTCGCCTATTATTGCGCAGCAATGGGTTAATTGGTTAATTACAGATATCAATCAAACAATGAAGGAGAGGGATGTAATTGAGGCAACTAAAAGTACGAACTTCTTGGCTCAACAGCTGGAACAGACAAAAATTGCTGACATACGTACGGTATTATATAAATTAGTTGAAGAGCAAACTAAAACTATAATGTTTGCTAATGTTCGTGCTGAGTATATATTTAAAACGATTGACCCTGCACTGGTACCAGAAGAAAAGTTTAAACCTCAACGTGCTTTAATTGTTTTAATAAGTACTTTTTTTGCGGGTGTACTAAGTGTGTTTTTTATTTTAATTAAGTTTTATATAGTAAGAAAATAATTTTATATAAGTTAGTGCGAATAGGAAGTTTTGACTTCGAATTTATTAAAAAGGGCCAATAGTGAGAATATTAGTTACGGGTGGTGCAGGCTTTATTGGTTCAGCTGTTATGCGACATATAATAAATAATACCAATGACTCAGTTATAAACTTAGATAAGTTGACATATGCAGGGAATTTAGAGTCACTTCAAGAAATATCCAACAGTGAGCGCTACTGTTTTGAGCAAGTTGATATTTGTGATAAGGCCGAGCTGGAGCGTGTGTTTGCTCAGCATAAGCCTGACGCTGTAATGCATTTAGCTGCAGAGAGCCATGTAGATCGTTCTATAACTGGTCCTGCAGAGTTTATACAAACTAATATTGTTGGCACTTATAATCTTTTAGAGGCAGCTCGAGAATATTGGAATACATTAACTGATACAGTAAAGGAAGCTTTTCGGTTTCATCATATTTCTACCGACGAAGTATATGGTGATTTACCTCACCCAGATGAACAGGAAGGGAATGCTTTGGGTAAAGAGCTACCGTTATTCACGGAACAAACTTCATATGCACCTAGCAGCCCATATTCAGCAAGCAAAGCCTCTAGCGATCATTTGGTACGTGCTTGGTTACGTACTTATGGTTTTCCGACTATTGTCACTAATTGTTCTAATAACTACGGGCCTTACCACTTTCCTGAGAAGTTAATACCACTTGTCATTTTAAACGCATTAGAAGGCAAGGAGTTACCTATTTATGGCAAAGGTGACCAAATACGTGACTGGCTATACGTAGAAGATCATGCTCGTGCACTTTATAAAGTGGTAACCGAAGGTAAAGTTGGTGAAACATATAACATCGGTGGCCATAACGAAAAGCAAAACATTGAAGTTGTTAAAAGTATTTGCAGTATTTTAGATACTTTAGTACCTAAGGATTCCCCGTACTCAGAGCAGATAACGTACGTGGCAGATCGCCCTGGACACGACAGACGTTATGCCATAGATTCATCAAAAATGAGTGCAGAGCTAAACTGGACACCGGTTGAAACCTTTGAAACAGGTTTACGTAAAACAATTGAATGGTATTTAGAAAACCAAAGCTGGTGTCAGAATGTGCAAGATGGTTCTTACCAACGAGAGCGCCTTGGTGAAATAAATACGCAAGATAAAGGAGAGTAACATGAAAGGAATTATCCTTGCTGGAGGCTCCGGCACTCGGCTTTATCCTATAACTATGGGGGTTTCTAAGCAGTTACTCCCAATTTATGATAAGCCAATGATTTATTATCCGCTATCGGTATTAATGTTGGCGGGTATTAGTGAAATTTTAATAATCACTACCCCAGATGATAGCGATTCATTTAAACGTTTATTAGGTGACGGTTCACGCTTTGGGATTGCACTCAGTTATACCATACAACCAAGTCCAGATGGCTTAGCGCAGGCGTTTATTCTAGGGGAAGAGTTTATTGCTGATGACGATGTATGTTTAGTGCTTGGTGATAACATTTTCTACGGGCAAGGCTTTACGCCAAAGTTAAAACATGCGGTAGAAAATGCTAAAAATGGTCAAGGTGCAACTGTATTTGGCTACCAAGTAAAAGATCCAGAACGCTTTGGTGTAGTAGAGTTTAATGAAAATCAAAAAGCAATTTCGATTGAAGAAAAGCCAACCAAACCCAAGTCGCACTTTGCAGTAACTGGGCTTTATTTTTATGATAATTCAGTAATAGAAATAGCAAAGCAAGTAGAGCCTTCAACGCGTGGTGAACTTGAAATTACCTGCCTTAATGAAATGTACCTAAAGCAAAATAAACTCAATGTAGAAATGCTTGGTAGGGGGTTTACATGGTTGGATACGGGCACTCATGAGAGTTTACTTGAAGCGGCTCAGTTTGTAGAAACAATTGAGAGATGCCAAGGATATAAAATAGCCTGTTTAGAAGAAATTGCATTTAATAATGGTTGGTTAACTGCTGAGAGTATAGCAGTAAAAGCTAAAGAAATGTCTAAAAATGGGTATGGTCTTTATTTAGCTGATTTATTAAAAAACGCATGAAATCTACAGCTAACAGTTTAAAGTGGAGTGCAATCGAACGATTAGCAACCCAGGTAATTCAATTAGTAGTTATGCTATTTTTAGCGCGAATGCTAGGCCCGCATGTATTTGGATTAGTGGGCATGCTAGCAGTATTTATTGCAGTGGGTCAGGTTTTTACAGATAGTGGCCTCACCTCAGCTTTAATACGTCATTCAGAACGAACTGAACTTGATTTTTCAACCGCATTTTATTTTAATATTTTTGTTAGCTTCTTTTGTTACGCAATACTTTTCTTCTCAGCTCCTTTTATTGCAAGTTTCTTTGAACAACCTCAATTAGTCTCTTTGGTTCGTGTACTTGCTTTGGTTGTTATTATTAATAGTTTTACAATTGTTCAAAGAGCAAAGTTAACTATTACTATGAACTTTAAAACACAAGCAAAAGCATCGTTACTAAGTGTCGGTATAAGTTGTATTATTGCTATATGGTTAGCTAAATCAGGGTATGGCGTATGGGCATTAGTAGGCCAAACATTAACGAATGCATTTTTTAATGTTATTTTACTTAATATATTTCATCCATGGTTCCCCAAAACAGGTTTTAGTAAACGTTCTTTTAATTACTTATTCAGTTTTGGCTCAAAGCTACTGGCTGCTTCACTACTCGATACTATTTTTAAAAATATATACCAAATGATTATTGGCAAGCAATTTAATACAGCTCAAGTGGGCTTATTTACCCAAGCCAACCAACTGTCAAGCGTACCAGCAATGACTCTTACTTCGATTATTCAACGTGTTACTTACCCAATGTTGAGTAATATACAAAATGAGACTGAGAAGTTTGAGTCAAATTATCTGTTAACTTTGCGGATGTCTGCTTTCGTTGTTTTTCCGCTAATGGCAGGTTTGGGTATTATTGCTAAACCATTTGTTGAGGTAGTGTTAGGAAGTGACTGGTCTGCAGCTGCTGAGTTGTTAATGATTTTGAGTTTTGCTTTTATGCTCTATCCAATTCACGCGATAAACTTAAACTTACTGCAAGTTAAGGGCCGTTCAGATATTTTTTTGAAGCTTGAGATAATCAAGAAAGCGTTAATTGTATTAATGTTGTTTATAACTATTCCCTTAGGAATTAAGGCAATCTGTGTGGGTTTGCTAATAAATACTTATGTGGCATTTTTTATAAATTCTTATTACACAGGCAAGTTTAGTAGATTAAAAATTCGTAATCAATTGGCTGCTCTTCTACCTATTTGGTTAATAGTATTAGCAAGCGCCTTAATTACATATAGTTTGGCCGCTGAGTTAGTCAAACTGTACTCGATGAGTGCTTATAGTCACCTAATGTTGATATTCGTTATAATGCCAGTGATGTATGCTGCTTTTGCTCGTTTTATGCAGAATGACTTATATAGCCAAATTATTAATATAGTTTTGAGCAGAAAGGTTTAATGTGAAAATGGATAAAATAACAGTAACTTCACCGTTGCTTCCTCCTTTAGAAGAAGTTACTCCTTACTTAGAGGATATATGGCAGCGAAAATGGCTAACCAATAGTGGTTATTATCATCAACAATTGGAAAAAGAACTCTGTAAATATTTAGGTGTTCCTTATATTAGCTTATTTTCTAATGGCACATTAGCGCTTATAATAGCGTTGCAATCACTTGAATTGAAAGGGGAGGTTATTACAACTCCTTACACTTTTGCAGCGACGGCACACGCTATCAAGTGGAACAATTTAACCCCTGTTTTTGTTGATATTGATCCAAATACGTTTAATTTAGATCCAGCTAAAATTGAAGCAGCTATAACAGAAAAAACCTGCGCGATATTACCAGTACATGTATATGGTATGCCTTGTAATGACAAGCTAATTAGTCAAATTGCAGCTAAGCATAATCTTAAGGTTGTTTATGATGCTGCCCATGCCTTTGCAAATAAAGAAAATGGCCAATCAATCCTAAGCTATGGTGATTTATCAATTTTGAGCTTTCATGCGACTAAAGCGTATTCCACGATTGAAGGGGGAGCTGTTGTTTGCAAAACATTAGAAGAAAAAACAAAGTTAGATAAACTTAAAAACTTTGGGTTTGAATCTGAAACTGAAATTAGCTTATGCGGGATGAATGCAAAATTAAATGAAGTACAAGCTGCCTTTGGTTTAGCTTCGTTACCTAAGGTTGATGAATCAATAAGAGCGCGCGCTCGCGTAGCAAAACTATATGATAAAGCGTTTTCTAAAGTGGCGGGTATTAAAATATTACATCGTGAAAACAATGTAGAACTGAATCATTCTTATTATCCCATCTTGGTTGATCAAGAAAAATTTGGCATAACGCGTGATAAGTTACTTGCTAAATTACAAGAGAAAAACATTTTTGCCAGACGCTATTTTTATCCTCTAATAACAGAATTTGATTTATATAAACGTTACTGTGGTCTCACTCCAGTTGCATCGGACATTTCAAAGAAAGTGTTATGTTTACCTATTCATGCAGAGTTAACATTGGCGGAGCAGGAAGTCGTGATATCAACTGTGCTTTTAAGTCGAAGAGCTGAAAAAAAATGAAGGTTATTTTAACGTACGGAACCTTTGACTTATTTCATGTTGGTCATGTTCGTTTACTAGAACGATTGGCAAGTTTGGGGGATAAACTTATTGTAGGACTCTCATCAGATGAGTTTAATAAAAGCAAAGGTAAAAGCTCTTTCTTTTCTTATGAAGAAAGAGCAGAAATTTTAGCTGCATGTAAGTATGTTGACTTAGTGATTCCAGAGCGTGAGTGGGAGCAAAAAGAGTCAGATATTAATAAATACAATGTAGATATTTTTGCAATGGGAGATGATTGGAAAGGCCATTTTGATTCATTAAGTTCACTTTGCCAGGTTGTATATTTACCAAGAACTAAAAGTATTTCAACATCAGAAATTAAAACCTTAATTGCAGATCTAAAAAAGAACGATTTAAATAAAGTTCAAAAAAGTCTAAATGACGCGATCGAAATTATTAAAAAACTTAATTACAGCGAGTAAGATATGGGTCCAAAATTGAGTAGTGAAGAAATTCGTGAGCAACTTTTAACAATGGCCATTGATATCACACAGACCCTTGATGAAAACAATATTCCGTACACCTTAACATACGGTACTTTACTTGGTGCAGTGAGGCATGCTGGTTTTATCCCTTGGGATGATGATTTCGATATAGGAATACCTGCTACATATCAAAAAAAAGCGATTAAAGTATTAAAAAATAGTTGTCAGTATCATTTTCTTTCATTAGATAAAGATAACTATTATGACTGGGTGTTGAGGGTTTCTGATAAGTCGACAAAAATAGTTTCAAAAGAAACAGAGTGGGATGTATACAATCATACAATGCAACGTGACGATATTGGTTTATGTCTAGATATTTACCCTTTTTATTGCCTTCCTGACAATATAATTAAGCGTAAACTCCATGTTTTTTTTAGTAAACTAACTAGTAAGTTGTTCAGGAAGTCATTTGCCAATAAATCTAATATTGTAAAAAAAATAGCATTTACTTTATTAAGCCTTCGCGCTAACTCAAATACAGGTAAGTACTACACAGATGCTGGAGATATTTTTTATTCTCGCTCTTTATTTAGTCGAACTCAAATGATTGCTTTTGAAGAGCATCAATTCAAAGCGCCTGCAGAGGCGGAAAAGTTTTTAGAGAGTCGTTATGGTGATTGGAAGACTCTGCCTTCAACTGAAGAAATCAATAAAGCAATCCATTATGAGGACACATACTGGCGATGAATAAAGTTTTAGTTGTACCTAGTGGTACAGAAGTAGCACAAGAGATTGTGCGCTCTCTATCAGTTGTCAAAAATGTTGAGCTTTTTGGTGCTAATGGAATAGAGTGCTTTTCTGAAATTCCTAAAGCAAATAATACGATTGGTATCCCCTTTGTTGAAGAGGGTAACTTTATTGATGAGTTGCAAAAGGTTATCAACGATAAAGGGATAACACATATTTTCCCGGCACATGATTCAGCATCGCTAAAGCTAACTCAATTTAGCGATAAATTAGGGGTTAAAGTAATATCCTCTAGCTACGATACTAATAAAATTTGTCGTTCAAAAAGTTTAATGTACGAGGCACTTAAGCACTCCGTGCGTGTTCCTACTGTTTTTACTTTGCCTAGCGAAATTTGCAGCTACCCTGTTTTTGTTAAGCCAAATATAGGCCAAGGGAGTGTCGGCGCCAAAGTAATTCACAATGAGCAGCAGTTAGATGATGTCACTTCAGACGATATTATTTGCGAGTATTTACCAGGTGCAGAATATACAGTTGATTGCGTGAGTGATGCCAATAATAAATTATTGTACGCAAGGGCACGTCAGCGTAATGCAATGAGAAATGGTATCGCAACTGAAACAGAGTTAGTATCAAATAATACAAAGTTCTACAATTTTGCAAAAAAAATAAATAGTACTATTAAGCTTCAAGGCGCATGGTTTTTCCAAGTGAAGGAAGATATAAATGGTCAACTGTGCTTGTTAGAAGTCGCGACGCGAATTGCAGGCTCCATGATCACTAGCCGTATTAACGGAATAAATTTTGCGGAACTTTCTTTGTTAATAGCAGATAATATAGCTGTTCAAGCATTACCAAATGATCTAGATATTAAACTGTATAGAAATTTATCATTTCAATTTGAGTCAAATTTAGATTTCAACACAGTCTATGTCGACTTTGACGACTGCTTAATATTTAAAGACAAAGTGAATGACAAATTAGTCCAGTTTATTTATCAATGTCATAATAAAAATATAAAAGTAATTTTAATTACTCGTCATGCCAAAAATATTTTTAACACATTAAAAACGATGAGATTAACTCAGTTATTCGATGAGGTAATACACATTACAGATGGTACTCCAAAATCTAAGTACATCACTGAGCCTAACTCTATTTTTATAGATGACTCATTCAAAGAACGCGAAGATGTAAAGCGCCAATGTAATATCCCCTGTTTTTCTGTTGATATGGTGCAAGGTTTAGTATGTTTAAAAAGCTAACTCCACTTTCAACTGAAGAAGAAATAAAGTCTTTATGGAAACATACAGATAGAATTTATACGAGCATTGTATGTACTTGCTATAACCAAGAGCTTTACATTAAAGATGCATTAAATTCTTTTTTAGCACAAAAGACAGAATATGCTTTTGAAATTGTTATACACGACGACGCATCCACTGATGCTACATGTGCAATTTTACGAGAGTATGAAAATAATTATCCCAATCTTATAAAAGTGATTTACCAAACTGAAAACCAATACTCAAAAGGAAATGTTAAAGTTGAGTCTATTGCTATAGAGCAAAGTAAAGGCGAGTATATCGCCTTGTGCGAAGGAGATGACTTTTGGGTTGATGAATATAAGCTAGAAAAGCAACTTAATTTACTTTTACAGCATCCTACAATTAAGTTGTGCTTTACCGCTGCTTTTGGCTTATTTAGCGATAAAAAGGTTAAACGTATTGCTCAGTATAGCGATGCAACTGAATTAATTTCTGTACATAAAGTTATTCGTGGTGGTGGAGATTTTATTCCAACAGCATCAATAATGGTTGCTAAAAGTGTTATGACAAACCTTCCTAAGTGGTTTTGCAGTGCTCCAGTGGGGGATATATTTATACAAATCGCAGGTGCTCAGCAATATGGCGTTTTATTTATTCCAGATTGCACTACAGTATATAGGATCGAATCAATTGGATCTTGGTCTTCATCTCAAAAACTAATTTGCGAAAACAAAGTTAAAAACAGTATCAGCAAACAGGTTGATTGCTTTAAGTTACTTGCTGATAAAAGCCCGTTTAAAAAAGATTTTCAGCATGCCATTCTTAACCTCTATATTTCAAACGCATTAAAAGCCATATCCCAAAAAAGATATCATCTTGCAAAGCACTTTATTAAATTATCAAACACAGTTCATGTCTATAATAAGAGAAAAATTATATTGCTTAGCATGTACTATTTACTGCCTGTGTTTAGGTTCATGCAAAATAATATATTAAAGAAGTGATTAATGCTTTTTAGAGGTTGGTGATTTTGGGTAAGAATATAAGAATAGTATTTTTTTTATTATTAGTATCTTTATCAATGTATACCGTACGAATTGCAGGGCCGATCAGTGTTGCTGATTGTGGTGGTTTACTATTTGTTATTTATTCTTTGTTAAAGTTTAAAAAAGTAGTGTTAAGTGATTTCAATATGACCTTTTTTTTATGGGTATTTGTATCATTTATATCTTCAATGAGTTTAATGTTTGAAGATTACTTTACTCTTACCGGTTTTTTTGGAACTTCAGTAAGAATACTAGTCTCAGTACTTCTAATTTTATGTATACCGTTGTGGTTAAAAACTAAATCTCAAAAGCTTAGTGTTACACTTAGTCTTTTAGCTGTCGTGATTTTTCATAGTTTAATTCAGCTGGCCTTTTTCGTTTTATACTACCTAAATAAAGCACCTTTTTTGAATTTAATTCCTCATGGCGATCAATCTAACCGTCAACATTGGCTTAATGTTTACGACTATACTTTTTACACTCGATTTGGCGGAATATTTGAGGAACCCTCTTGGTATTCATGGTTTATGGTGGCGTGTTTAGGCTTAATAATATCTTTTGAGATACAAAATAAAGTAACACTAATTAATAAAAAGAAATGGTTAATTATTTTATCTGCACTATTTTTAACTTATTCAATAGCGGGAATAACATCTGTTTGCATATTAATTGGCTATAAAGCACTGCATAAAAGCTCGGCAGCTAAGCTTAAAGTACTTCTAATTAGCTCTATTACTATCCCTAGCGTAATATTAATGAATCCAGATTCTGCTTTACTTTCTAGGGTAACGGGAATATTGACTGGGAATGATGGCTCTTCAAATACTCGAATTTTTGATTCGTTTAATAAATTGATTTTAGTCATATCGAACAATACCAGTGGAACTGGTGTTGGGAATAGCTTGGAAGGAGTTATTTATTATGATTTTGCTAATACTTTTAGCATACCATCTACTCAAAATGGTTTCGTCGAGGCTTTTGTTTCTACGGGGCTGATCGGTGGTGCAATATTTATGATTCCCTTTATATATTTTACTATGGTTAAAAAATATAGACTTTCCTTTATAACAATGGCACTTGTTTTTTTTACTACAAATGCTTTATTCATAATAGTAATGTGGTTTTTCATAAGCTTGTCTTACTATTTATTTAAAAACCCAGAAAAACAAATAGTAACAATCAATTGATACATCATTTGATTTAGCTTACCTACTTTATCTAAATAATACGTACGACATCGAGTAAAATGAAAAAAGAATTAATTATTTCAACTGTTTTTAGTGGTCTCACTAAAACAAAATTCCTTGCTGAAAACTGCTATTTAACAACAGGTATCCGCTCTACTATAGTTTGCCAGCTATTCGAAGTTGATATAAAAAACTATCAGAATGAATATACACCAGCATATGACATTATTTACTCTTTGGATAAAGGGCTAGCAAGGAGTCGTATGCTTGGAATACTCTCTTCAAGTGCTGATTTAGTATGGATAACTGACGATGACATAGAAGTTATACCACAGGGAGCTATAGCAGCTTTTAAAGAAATAGAACTCAGTAATGACGATTTCATAACGACTAAATATGCAGTTTCAGAAAATACAGAACGCAAAAAGTATTCTACTTCAGAGTTTATTCATAGCCGCGTCAGTATTATGAAAGTAAGCTCAATTGAAATTATTATTAATCGAAATAAAATACTTAATAAAGGGATTGCATTCGATACACGGTTTGGCTTAGGAGCTATTTATAAATCAGGTGAAGAAAATATATTTCTCGCAGATATTTTACGTAAAGGTGGCAAAGGCCGGTTTTTACCAATTATTACATCAATTCACCGAGATTTAACCTCCGGTGGTGACTTTACTAGTAATACAGCTAATTTCGCTAAAGGAGCAATCTTCCGTAGAGTTTTTAGCTTTAGTGGGATCCCTCTTTTAATTGCATTTTATATAAAAAGACTATTGAAAAAGGAGGTTGAATTAGCCAGATTTTTTACAAGCTTAACATCCTCATTCAAAGGTTTTTTTAAACTAAAATAATTACTTATGGTAATAAAAATGAATACAAACACTCCAAAGGTTTCAATAATTACCGCATCATATAATTCATCTTTGTATATAGAAAGTGTTTACGAATCAATAAAAGCACAAAACTATCTGTCTTGGGAGTGGTTAATAACAGATGATTGTTCTACCGATTCGTCTTTAGATATGTTGAATGAAATAGCAGAGAATGATGATCGGGTACATGTTTTTAAAAACACAGTAAATAGTGGAGCAGCAGTGAGCCGAAATGTGTCACTCTCACATGTTAGTGGTGATTATATAGCTTTTATCGATAGTGATGACTTATGGTTACCTAACAAGCTAAAGCAACAAATTACTTTTATGGAAAGCGCTGAAAATATAAACTTTTCTTTTACTGCCTATGAACTCATTAATGGTTCTGGAGATAAGCTTAATAAAACGGTGGACTCAACTAAATCAGGCTCATTTTCGTATTTAGATCAGCTACAAAAAAAAGCTACATTAGGGTGTTCTACAGTTATGCTTAGACGTAATGCTTTCAGTGATATTTCCATGCCATTAATACGAACAGGACAAGATTACGCTTTGTGGCTCAAGTTATTAAAAACAGGAAATAATGCATTTTTGGTACCGGAAATCTTGGCGCAATATCGAATTTTACCAAATTCAATTTCTAGAAATAAATTCAAAAAAGCTGTACGGCAATGGTCAATATATCGAGAAATAGAGAGTTTAAGTTTACCACGAGCAATAAAGTGCTTTTGTTTTTATGCTTGGAGGGCTGTATTTCGAAAATAAACTTATAAACTGCTTTAAATTTACTTTTAACAATTAATTTTACATTCTTCCCAAATCAGGTTTTTATGTTTTTAGATCTTCTTTTCACCTTTTTTATCGCTGCGGCAATATTATTTTTTATGCGTAAAGTTGCACGTAAAATTGGACTTGTGGATAAACCATCAGGCCGAAAAATGCATACAGGAAATATCCCCTTAATTGGTGGTGTAGCAATATGCATTACTATTGTGCATTATATTTACTCTCACCCTGGTTTGATCAACCATGGTGATTTATTTATGTTATGTATTAGTTGCTTAACATTAATTGGTGTTTTGGATGATCGATTTGATTTAAGTGTTAAGTTTAGAATGGCTGTGCAAACGGCTGTATCTCTTGTGATGATTTACTTTGCTGGAGCCAAAATGCTAACTTTAGGTGATATGTTTGGCTTTGGTGAAATAGAGCTTGGTATAGCGAGTGTATCTGTAACCGTTTTGGCAGTAATAGGCTGTATCAACGCATTTAATATGGTTGATGGTATAGATGGTTTACTCGGAGGGTTATCAATTGTTACTTTTGGTAGCTTAGCGATTTTACTATCCTTAACTGGAGATCAAAAATTAAGTTACTTATGTATATTACTCGTCGTAACTATAATTCCCTATATATTAATGAACTTAGGTTTAGTAGGGCGAAAGCGGAAAGTATTTATGGGTGACGCCGGTAGTATGATGATTGGCTTTACTGTTATTTGGCTATTAATTGGCGCAAGCCAAAACTCAGGAACTCCAATGATCCGTCCAGTAACAGCATTATGGTTGATTGCTGTGCCACTAATGGACATGGTAGCAATTATGCTGCGTCGAATTAAGCAAAAGAAATCGCCGTTCAAACCCGACCGGGAGCACTTACATCATATATGCCAACGAATAGGTTGTTCGTCATTGCAGACGCTAATGCTTATTTGTTCTGTTTCAGCAATATTGGCGGGGATAGGGATGCTTGGAGAAGTGTTTGAAGTACCAGAGTATTATATGTTTTATGGATTCGTACTTCTATTTTCTATTTATTTAAGTGTGCTTGTTAATTATTGCAAAATAATTAATTTTATTAGGCGCAAAAGAAACCTTCCCAAATTATCAATCTAGTTTTAAGTTAGCTAAGTGAATTATATGAAAATTGCAGTAGTGGGTACCGGATATGTAGGGCTTTCTAACGCTATGTTATTAGCACAACATAATGAAGTTGTTGCGCTCGACATTGATGAACAAAAGATAGCTCTTTTAAATAATAAAAAATCTCCAATTGTTGATACTGAAATTAGTGAGTTTTTAATACGTAGCGATTTAAACTTTAATGCAACCACAGATAAAATCACGGCTTATAAAAATGCTGATTATGTAATTATTGCTACTCCTACCGATTACGATGTAGAAAATAATTACTTTAATACCAGCTCGGTTGAAGCCGTTATTAAAGATGCTACAGCGCATAACCCAAGTGCAGTTTTAGTCATTAAATCGACAGTACCTGTTGGCTTTACGCAAAATATTAAAACAGAATTAGGTGTAGATAACTTAATATTCTCACCAGAGTTTTTACGCGAAGGTAAAGCTTTACACGATAACTTGCACCCCTCACGAATAGTGGTCGGAGAGCAAAGTGAATGTGCGGAAGTATTTGCCAATTTACTTAAACAAGGCGCTGTTAAGCAAAACATAGAAGTGTTATTTACAGATTCGACTGAAGCTGAAGCAATAAAGCTCTTTTCAAATACTTATCTCGCAATGCGAGTTGCTTACTTTAACGAGCTCGATAGTTACGCTGAATCACATGGCTTAAACAGTAAGCAGATTATACAAGGGGTTAGCTTAGATCCTCGAATAGGTAACCATTATAACAACCCGTCATTCGGTTATGGCGGCTATTGTTTACCGAAAGATACAAAACAACTTCGTGCTAATTATGCGGATGTGCCCAACAATATTATTGGTGCAATAGTTGATGCAAACACCACACGTAAAGATTTTATTGCTGACTCAATTATTAAGCGTAAGCCAAAGGTTGTTGGTATATATCGCTTAGTGATGAAGGCTGGATCTGATAATTTTAGAGCCTCTGCTATCCAAGGTATTATGAAGCGAATCAAGGCTAAAGGTATTGAAGTTGTAGTTTACGAACCAGTACTCAATGAAAAAGAGTTTTATCATTCTCGCGTAATTAAAGATTTAAACGAATTTAAGCAAATATCAGATATAGTTGTATCAAATCGTATGGTTGAAGATCTTAGCGATATTGAAGGTAAAGTATATACACGTGACTTATTTGGTAGTGACTAAGGTTTAAATCACAAGATAATAGCTTAGCCTTTATAGAGTTAGTGCTTGAGTAATAAAATCACTTTTTGGGCTTGCAATTGGTTGGTAAATACCACAGTTCTGACAAAGTAGAAGTTATTCAGCTAAAAAATCTACTGAACTTGAATTTTTAATCTGTATGTACTCCTTAAGCCCTTGGTATTTCGTATATCAACAGATAAACTTACTATTAATTCTTTGTTTACAAATGAATCGCATCGGGTATAATTCTGCGCTCATTTAGTTTGATGTTGTATGTACTGCAATTGATTAAATGTGCAGATAGCTACGGAAAGCCAGTATTTATTATTAGTAAACCTCGAAATAAATCGCGAGTATCCCGTAATAAATAAAAATACACTTCTCCAAAGCCAGTCACAAAAATCAATTCTCAGTGCTGTAACGCAAGGTAAAAGCGACGAGCCAAAACAAAAAAATACAATAACCTTTATGTAATTGTAGTTTTAATCTCGCTTATAAATATCAAAATTTAAGCTGCATCAGTACGTAGGAACTGCAACCTAGGGGCGGAAGCGTGCCCGAAGGGCTAGACAAGCAAATAGTTTTGCTTTCAAGCTTGAGCGAGAGGAGCTCTGCGACGAACTGGAACGTGTCTGAAGAGCTATATAAGTAAAGTTTTTTCTCTAAGCTAGGGCAAGCGTTACTGATATGGCAGAAGGTAGTAAGTTCAAGGCTATATAACCTTGAGTCTAGAACCTATCTTTTTCTTTATATCCATGCTTTAATTACTGCGCAAAATAAGTACCCATCGAGTGTGATGGACAATTATAATATTTAAAAAACACTGGGATTCTGCACAATGGCGTTACGCTGTAAATCACTCATTACCTCTTTCGCATTTTTAGCAATGACAGGCTGTACAATAATACCTGGCAGCCATTACGAAGGCATTGAATCAAACGAGAAAACACAAGATTTAGAGCAAGAGCTCGAAAAAGTTAATATTCAACTAATTGATTCGGCGCTAATTACCCAACAAAAAGAAGCACGCACAGCAGCAAAACCAATCTCTAGTTTAGTGGGGGTTAACACCCGCGATTATCAATATAAATTAGGTGTGGGCGATGTAGTAACAGTAGGTGTTTGGGACCATCCCGAACTTACTATACCGGCAGGCACACAACGTACAGCTGAGTTCGACGGCTTTAAAGTGCAAGAAGACGGCACGGTAACTTACGCTTATGCATCTAATATACCAGCAGCAGGGCATACAATCAGCGAACTGCGTAAAGATTTAGTAACTCGTTTAGCCCGTGTGATAGAAAACCCTCAAGTAGACGTGAAAATAGTAAGTTTTAAAAGTCAAAAAGCGTATGTAACGGGTGAAGTAAAACAGCCTGGTGTATACCCAGTTACCGATACTCCGCTTACCTTAATTGATGCTATTAACCAAGCGGGTGGCTTAACCGAAGCAGCTGATTGGCGCACGGTTACTTTTACACGTGGCGATAAAACAGAAGTAATAAAGCTAGAAGACTTTTACGCTAATGGCGATATTTCTCAAAATCGGTTACTTCAACATGGCGATATAGTGCATGTTAACCGTAACGATAAACAAAAAGTATTTGTATTAGGTGATGTTAATAAAGCAGGTTCAGTAAAGCTTAATCGTTATGGCTTAAACTTGGCCGAAGCATTGAGTGACTCAGGGGGCTTGAACGAAAGCACTGCTGACGCAAACGGTATATTTGTTCTGCGTAAAAGTAATGTAGAGCAAACTGGAGTAATTGCAGATGTATACCAATTGCATGCTAAAAACATAGCTGCATTGGTGTTGGCTGAGCAGTTTGAATTACAACCGCACGATATTGTATATGTAACATCAGCACCCCTGGCACGTTGGAACCGCGTAATAAGCTTATTATTGCCATCAATTGCTACCGTGGACAGTGTTGACGATATAACTGCTAACTAAGGATTTATTAAGATGTTTGATTCTGTATTAGTGGTGTGCGCAGGCAATATTTGTCGCAGTCCAACGGGGGAGTACTTATTAAAAGCTAAGCTTGAAGGCAAAAATATAACAGTGTCGTCAGCTGGCTTAACTGCACTCGAAGGCAAAGGAGCTGATGCTACTGCGAAAAAAATAGCCCAAGCACACGGTATTAATATGGACCCACACCAAGGGCGCCAACTTACTTCGCAACTAATTGCACAGAACAGCGTTATTTTAGTCATGGAGCAGCGTCATTTAAATGATTTACATAGTCAATACCCAGAGGCACGTGGTAAAACATTTTTATTAGGTAAATGGATAGATAACACTGAAATCCCTGATCCGTACCGTCAAAGCCAAGAGGCATTTGAGCACGTATATACATTAATCGACAGCGCTTGTAGCGCTTGGCAAAAGTATTTATAAGGAATGGCTAATTTAATGAATACCCAGCCTAATAGCAGCACACCCAAGCAGACAAATAGTTCAGCTTCACAGTCACAAGAAATAGATTTAATGGCATTGTTAGGTGCTTTAATCGACCGTAAATATTTTATAATTGCATTAACAGCACTATTTATGTTTGTGGGTGTTGTTTATGCGGTTTTAAGTCAGCCGGTTTACCAAGCAACAGCGATGCTCCAAGTTGAAAGCAGTGGTAGTTCAGTGCCTGGTTTAGACGATATGGGCGGTATGTTTGAAAGCACCTCTGCAGCGGTAACCGAAATAGAACTCCTTAAATCGCGCAGCATTATAGGCGAAGCAGTCGACGCTTTAAATTTAGATATAACAGTAGAGCCTAAATTATTCCCATATATTGGTAACCGTGCATTTCGTACATTTACGCCTATGCAAGAAAATGATTTAGCTGAGCCAAGTTTTGGTGCAAGTTCATATGCATGGGGTGGCGAAAGCATTAATGTATTTAGGTTCGATGTACCGCGCAACGCAATTAACCAAACATATACTTTAATAGCGCAAGCAAATAATAGCGTTGCATTATTAAATGGCGATGACGAGCAAATATTAGCGGGTAAAGTCGGTGAAGAGCTAACTAATGGTAAGTTTAGCTTAACAATACGCAGCTTAAATGCTCGTCCAGGCACAGAGTTTTTATTGAGTCGTAAAGATCGTCTTAACACAATTTTAGACCTACAAACGGCAATTGGTGCAAGCGAGAAAGGAAAAGATTCAGGAATAATTGATTTAAGCTTACAAAGCACTAAACCAAATTATGCCGAAACTGTGCTTAACAAAGTCGCAGCAATATATGTACGCCGTAATGTAGAGCGTAGTAGCGCTGAGGCACAAAAGTCGCTTGAGTTTTTAGAGGTGCAGCTCCCTGAAATTAAAAAGCAATTAGAGCATGCAGAGCAGCGCTTTAACGACTATCAAATAAAACGCCAAACTATAAATATAACGCTAGAAACCCAAGGCATATTAGAGCAAGTGGTACTGCTAGAAACAAAGCTACAAGAGCTTGAACTTAAACGTTTAGAAGTGGGTCGTAAATTTAAAAAAGACCATCCAACATACCAAGGTATTATTGAGCAAATTGCAGCGGTTAATAAACAAAAGCAACAGTTTATTGGTGAAGTAGGTGGCTTACCCGAAACGCAACAAGAGCTACTACGCTTAAAGCGTGATGTAGAAGTAAGTAACCAAATTTATACATTGCTACTAGGTAAAGCCCAAGAACTAGACATCGTTCGTGCAGGCACAGTAGGTAATGTACGTATAATCGATTACGCTGAGGTTAATACCAGTAAACCAGTAAAACCTAAAAAAGCGCTAATAGTAGTAATGGCAACCATGTTAGGTGGGATGCTAAGCGTCGCTATTGTATTAGTACAAAAAGCAATGCACAAAGGCATAGAAGATCCTGCTGAAATAGAAGCACTCGGTATACCTGTTTATGCGAGCGTGCCACATTCAGAACACCAAGAAAAGCTAACCGGCTTTGCAACAAGAGCACGCAAAGGTAAAATACCTAAAGCCAAAACCATATTAGCACTCGACAACCCTGCCGATTTATCAATAGAGGCACTGCGTAGCTTACGTACCAGTCTGCACTTTGCGATGATGGAAGCTAAAAATAATATTATTGCTATATCGGGTCCAAGTCCAGGCGTAGGTAAATCATTTATATCGGTTAACTTAGCGAGTATATTGGCGCAAAGCGGTAAAAAAGTACTTATAATTGATGCTGATATGCGCAAAGGCTACTTACAAACACAATTTAATATAACTGCCGAAAATGGCCTAAGTGATTATTTGTCGGGGCGTTTAAATTTAAGTGAAGTGACTCACGACACTAAAGTAACAGGCCTTGATGTTATTACTCGTGGACAAATACCGCCTAATCCGTCTGAATTATTAATGCACGCAAACTTTAGTAAATTAGTGGCAGAAGTTAGTGCTGCCTATGACATGGTGATCATAGATACCCCACCTATCTTAGCAGTAACCGACGCAGCTATCGTAAGCGCCCATACAGGCACTACGTTACTCGTAGCACGATATGGACAAAACCATTTACGCGAAATAGAGCTAACCCGTAACCGTTTTGAGCAAAATGGTATAGACGTAAAAGGCCTCGTATTTAATGGCGTAGTTAAAAAAGCCAGCAATGCTTATGGATATTATGGTTACTATAATTATGAATATAAAAGTGATGCATAAATAGAGTGTTTTTTAGGTGGCCTATTGGGCACTTTTAAATAAAAGTACAAAAACAAGCAATTACAATGAGATAGTTAAAATTGACTGTCTCAAAATGGAAAAAAGTGTCTCAGTGGGTTGTAATATCACTGAGATACTAAATTGCTAAATTGCAATTTAGTGGTGAGCTATTTTGTACTGATTTAGTTAATTCAGAGCATTTTCATCATCGAAAATGAATGATATCCCACTCGAAATAAATTATAAAAACGTGTTTTTTATCCAAGAAAATCCATCTTGATACTCGATTTTTATTGCACGTTTTAACTTGAAACTAATTTTAAAATTTAACTTTTACAAAGCTCGAAGTCCAAAGCTCGAAGCTCTATAACCAAACAAAGAGAGTACAACTATGCACGATTCATTAACGGACCTAAAAATTGGCATTATAGGTTTAGGCTATGTAGGCCTTCCATTAGCAGTTGAGTTTGGTAAAAAATTTCCAGTAACAGGCTTTGATATTAATCAAGGTCGAATTGCACAATTACAAGGCGGCCACGACTCTACACTTGAAGTAAGTGATGAAGAACTTAAAGACTCTCCACAGCTCAACTTCTCTTATACAGTGTCAGATCTTGAAAGCTGTAATGTATACATTGTTACCGTACCAACGCCAATTGATGAACACAAACAGCCAGATTTAACACCACTTATTAAAGCCAGCGAAATGCTAGGTAAAGTGGTTAAAAAAGGCGACATCATAATTTATGAGTCAACGGTATATCCAGGTGCAACAGAAGAAGCGTGTTTACCAGTGGTAGAGCGTGTATCTGGACTTGTATTTAATAAAGACTTTTTTGCCGGCTACTCACCAGAGCGTATAAATCCAGGCGATAAAGAGCACCGCGTAACGAACATATTAAAAGTAACGTCAGGCTCGAATCCAGAAATAGCTGAAAAAGTTGACCAGCTTTATAAATCAGTAATTACGGCCGGCACACATAAAGCAAGTTCTATTAGAGTGGCTGAAGCTGCAAAAGTAATTGAGAACACGCAGCGCGATGTAAACATTGCTTTAATTAATGAGCTATCGATTATTTTTAATAAGCTAGGCATCGACACGCTCGAAGTATTAGAAGCGGCCGGCACTAAATGGAACTTCTTACCATTTCGCCCAGGATTAGTTGGCGGGCATTGTATTGGTGTTGATCCGTACTACTTAACGCATAAAGCTCAAAGTGTAGGTTACCACCCAGAAATGATTTTAGCCGGCCGTCGTTTAAATGATGGTATGGGTAAACATGTAGTATCAGAACTGGTTAAAAATATGCTTAAAAAGCGTATCCATGTAGATGGCGCAAATGTATTAATAATGGGTTTAACCTTTAAAGAAAACTGCCCCGATTTACGTAATACAAAAGTGGTCGATATAGTAAGTGAACTTAAGGAATACAATATAAATGTAGATATTGTAGATCCATGGTGCTCAAACGATGAAGCACAACATGAATACGGTTTAAGCTTAACTACTGAGCATAAACAAAATAACTACGATGCAATTATTCTTGCTGTAGGGCATAACGAATTTAAAGAAATGGGCGCAGAGCAAATTCGTGCATTAGGCAAAGCAGAACACGTACTTTACGACTTAAAGTACGTGCTACCAAAACAGAGTGTAGATATGCGTTTGTAATCATTGTAAGCGTGGGTTCAAGCCTGCGCTTTTAAGATAAGCATTACAAACTAATAATGCTTTGAATTTTGCGAATATCTAAGCTCAAACAAGGAATATCATGACTCGTTACGAACAAATTAAAGTAGAACTACTTTCCTCTCCTAAAACCTGGTTAGTGACAGGTGTTGCAGGCTTTATTGGCTCAAACCTTTTAGAACATTTATTAAAATTAAATCAAAAAGTAGTAGGGCTTGATAATTTTGCAACGGGTCATCAGCATAACCTTGATGAAGTTCAAGGCTTAGTTACTGTAGAGCAGTGGCAAGGCTTTAATTTTATTGAAGGTGATATTCGTAATTATCAAGATTGCGAAACTGCGTTAGCTAATAACGGTGAAGGCGTCGATTATGTGTTGCATCAAGCGGCTCTTGGCTCAGTACCACGCTCAATAGCAGATCCAGTAACAACCAATGCTGCCAATATCACTGGCTTTTTGAATATGCTACAAGCGGCAAAAGACGCTAACGTCAAAAGCTTCACTTATGCTGCAAGTAGCTCTACCTATGGTGATCACCCAGCATTGCCTAAAGTGGAAGAAAACATTGGTAATCCACTTTCTCCTTATGCAGTAACTAAATATGTAAATGAGTTATATGCAGGTGTCTATGCAAAAACCTATGGTTTTAAAACTATTGGTTTACGTTACTTTAATGTATTTGGTCAACGTCAAGATCCGAACGGAGCGTATGCAGCGGTAATTCCTAAATGGACAGCTGATATGATCAAAGGCGAAGATGTATTTATTAATGGTGATGGTGAAACAAGCCGCGACTTTTGTTTTATTGAAAACACAGTACAAATGAACATACTTGCCGCAACTGCAGAAGATGAAGCTAAAGATAACGTATATAACGTAGCCGTAGGTGACCGGACAACACTTAACGACTTATACAAAACCATACAGTTTGCTCTCAATGAGTGCGATGTAAATGCGACCCAAGATCCAATATATCGTGACTTTAGAGCTGGTGATGTACGCCATTCGCAAGCTGACGTAAGTAAAGCCGTTAATAACCTAGGTTACGAACCAGAATACAAAATATTGCAAGGTATTAGTAAAGCAATGCCTTGGTATAAAAGGAAATGTCTTTAGCCCTAATGATTAAAAAAATAGCGTTTCTTTCAAATGTAACATACCAAGTAACATTAATATTAGCACAAGTTATTTTAATTTGTTTTCTATACTTAGAATCTGAAGTAGCTAAATTAGATGAGTTTTTCCATGTTTTAGCTTTACTTTTGCCTTGTTATACATTTTTATTGTTAGGGCTTAGGCAATTAAGGTTATCTAATGTTTTAAATAAAGAGGTGCTTCATTTTGTACGCTTTATTGCGCTTGCTATTTTTGTTTTAATTTCATCTTTGATAGTAAATGAATGGACTAGGGTATTTTATATAGTAATATTTTGGAAAGTTAATGATTTAATCATAGATGCTGTTAGCCTAGAGCTGCAACTGACAAAAAAATATAAAATGTTACTATTTTTATCTTTTTTAAGAGTTACATATTTTACGATATTCATTTGGTTTTTCAATGGTACCTCAACTTCACTTAGCTTTTTTCTTGTTCCTTTACTTCTTTTATATCTATTATATTGCATAAAAGTAACTAACTTACATTTATACAATAGGTCTATGATAAAACCAATGATTTATCTAGGAGCTGTTGCAAGTATTTCTAGTTTAGTTGTTGCTTATCCGCGTGTAGTTATAGGAGAATCAGAAAACATTCAAGCAGGTGTATTATCACTAGTAAGTTTTGTTTCTTACTTTTATATTATTGGTCAAGTTATAATTTCAGCCGTTCTACCTATAATCTTACCGCAAGTATCATCAGGGAAGGTGCCGTTTGAAAAATCCTTAAAAAAGCAATTGTTTTTTGTTTTTACTTTATCCATTCTATTTGTATTATCTGTGATTAGCTTAGTAGGCTTTTTAGTTTTAATAGGATGGGATTTTTTATCTAATCAGCAACTTTTATTGTCTGTTTTGTTATTAATAAATTTACCATTTATATTTTTGGTGAATTTTGTTGAAGCGTTTTCAAGTGTCTGCGGAGTTGAAAAAGCAGTTGTAATATCAACCTTGCTTACAGCTCTAATCTCGGTTGCTTTGACAAATCAAATAGCAACATTATGGAATGGTATAGGCTACTGCCTTGTTATTTTTATATGTTTCTTATTTAGATTTTTATTTTCCTACTACTTTATAAATAGGTCGACTTATGTTTAATTTCATTGTTAAGTATACCCCAGTCCTTTTTCAGAATATCTTAATCTCACTTTATAATACTAAGCAGTATAGATTAAGACATGGGGGAGTTTATCAAAATTATATAAGATATTATGAAGGTTGTTCTAAATATAATGAAAAGGAAGCAATCAAAGAAGCTAATAGAAGAGAAAAAGAGTTTTTAGATTATGCAACTACATATTCAGATTGGTTTAAAGATTATCATGACTATAAATGTTTACAAGACTTCCCAGTACTGGAAAAAAGCGATCTAATAAAACACCTAGATAAAATAGCTACAGTTAATGCCAAAGATGGAGTCGCGAGCTATACAGGAGGCACAACAGGGGCCTCGATGAAGGTGTTAAAATTAAGAGAAGATATTCAGGAAAGACATGCATTACTTGATTTTTTTCGTGCAAGCCATGGTTATAAATTAGGTGAAAAGTGTGCTTGGTTCAGTGGTAAGGATATTGTTACTCAAAAAAATATAAATAAAGGTATATGTTACCGCGATGACTATATAAACAAAATACGTTTCTTTTCTACTTTTCATATTACCGATGATAACTTCAATGTTTATTGGGATGCTTTAAGTAAATTTGCACCTGAATATATTGTTGGTTTTCCATCTAGTGTATATGAAATCTGTGCTCTGGCTGCATCAAAGGGATTGAGTTTAAAACGACCTGTTAGGGTGTTCTTTCCCACAGCCGAAACTCTATTACCAATTCATCGGGATGTAATAGGAGCTGTATTAGGATGTAAAGTTGTTGATCAGTACGCCTCTTCTGAAGGTGCACCGTTTATACTTGAATGTACTGATGGTGGGTTACATATTCATACTTCAACAGGTATTTTTGAGGTGGTTGATGAGAATATGAAACCAGCTCAAGAAGGTGAAGTATTAGTTACTTCATTTACGACTAAAGGTACCCCATTAATACGCTATCGAATAGGAGATAGGGTTAAGCTACTTCCTAAGGGGAGTCATTGTTCTTGTGGGTCACCTTTTCCATTGGTTGAAAAAATTGAGGGTAGAACAACTGATTTTATTATTTCGCCTACACACGGTAAAGTTAACTTGGGTAATATAAGTAATTGTACTAAAGGTGTTAATGGAATTATTAAATTTCAAATTGTTCAGCATGAGATGGAATCAATAGTTATTTATGTTGTTGCAACGGAAAGCTTTACTAAATCAGATGAAAAGACTTTTTTACAAGCTTTAACCCAGCGTCTTGGCGCTAATATGAAAATTTCATTTGAGTTCGCAACTGAAATACCAAAAGAGAAAAGTGGTAAGTTTCGAATTGTGAAAAACTTGATTGATGTATAGGTAAATATGATTTATTTTTGTAGTGCTACTTACTTCATTTTAGTATCGTGTCTTTACCAATATGTGTACGGTAGTAAAGAAAAAATAATATTTTTACTGGCCTCAATTGTTACTTTCTTTATTTCAATAGCAGGTGTGTTTTATACTCTTCCTTTTGCAGGAGATGATGCAGAAAGGTTTGAGAGGCTGGCTTGGGAAATTTCTAAAGGTGATTTAGGACAAATATTTGGTTCATTTGACTTTACACGTTCATACGTTATTAGTAGTTTTACAGGATTGATCTATTACTTTACTGGCAGAGAGCCCAGTATTCCAATATTCATAAATTCATTTGTAGGATTATTAATTATAGTTAATTCAATCAGGTTGTTTGATTTACTTTGGAGCAGAGATTGTTGTAACCGCCGATTATATTTTATTTTAGTATGTTTCTCACCAATTTTAACAATTAATTCATCAATTATTTTAAGGGAAAATTTTGTCGCAATATTTTTAATTCTGGCGACAATTCGCTTGGTCAAATATTGTAATAATAATCAGCTTAAGGATGTAATACTATTTTTGATGTTCACATTATTCGCATCTTTTTTTCATGCTGGTGCACTAATGTATGCATTAGGCTTACCTTTATACATTATTATATTCACAAAGAGTATGAGCGTATTTAACAAAGTTATATTATCAATATTAATCTTTGGTTCATTGTATTTTCTTTTGACTAGTTTTGGGTATGGTAAATTTGATCTTAATCAAGAAGGTGAGATGGGTGTTAATGCTTTAGCTGAGCGCTTAGAGAATCCAAATGTTGGTAATACTTCTTACCTATTAAACTTACAACCGAAAGGTTTAGTTGATATGATTTGGCAGGCTCCAATTAGAGGTTTTTACTTTCTTACCAAACCTTTTCCATGGGATGTAAAAAGTTTTGGTCACTTTCTTGTTTTTTTAGACGCTCTATTATGGAGCATGATATTATTTGTACTATATCAAAGGCGGAAAATTATAATGAAAAATGAAGCTGCAATTGCAATATTACTCTGTTGTTTTGTGTGTGTGTTGATTTTTTCTTATGGTACATCGAACTTTGGCACAGCAGTAAGGCATAGAACGAAATTCTTAGTTGAAATGCTTGCGGTAACAGCTCCATTTTTTATAAGTTTTACAAAGAGAGTGAAATGAAGTTTTTAATAGTAGCGGGATCTCCAAAATCATTGATAGGATTTAGAAAGGATTTTATAAAAGCATTAATTAGTAAAGGGTTGACTATACATGTGGCAGCCCCATCTTTATTAACAGAAAAAAATATTACTAAAGAACTTTCTAGTCTCGGTGTTATTCCACATAACATAATAATGCAACGTACGGGTATAAACCCTTGGAATGACTTTAAGTCTTTACTTTCTATATGGTGTTTAAATCGCAAAGTAAAGCCTGATTATATTATGGGTTATACTATAAAACCTGTTATTTATGGAAGCTTAGCTGCATGGTTTGCAGGTGTACCAAAAAGAAATGCATTAATAACAGGTTTAGGGTATGCATTCCAAAGTGGGGACTCAAATAAACGTAATTTAGTTAAAAAAGTTGCTTATTGGTTATATAAAATTTCCTTAAGTAAATGTGAAACTATCTTTTTTCAAAACCCAGATGATGAAAGATTATTTCGAACACTTGGTATACTCACTGAAAACTCTCATACAGTCGTTGTTAACGGATCTGGTATTAATTTAGAACTATACCCTTTCACTACTATCATTTTGCATAAACATCCTAAATTTCTTTTTATTGGCAGGCTTTTGGGTGATAAGGGTGTTAGAGATTATGCTGAAGCAGCACGGTTGGTAAAGCTAAAGTATCCTAAAGTGGTATTTAATTTAATTGGGCGAATAGATATAAATCCTGATGCAATTTCTCAAAACGAACTTAATAAATGGGTTTCAGAAGGAAGTGTAAATTATTATGGAGAATTACATGATGTAAAACCTCAAATTACGGAGTCTTCAGTTTTTGTATTACCTTCTTATAGAGAAGGTACACCAAGAGCTGTTCTTGAGGCTATGTCTATGGGACGAGCAATAATCACAACAGATGCACCAGGTTGCCGCGAGACAGTTGTTGATGGTGAAAATGGGTTTTTAGTTCCCATAAGTAGTCCAGAAGCACTGGCTTGCGCAATGATACGCTTTATTGAAAAACCGGAGCTGATTATAGAGATGGGCAGGAAGTCACGTGAAATAGCTGAGTTAAAATATGATGTTCATAAAGTAAATAAAAAAATGTTAGAAAGGATGGGATTATAATGTTGAAACGTTCACTTGATTTTTTAATTGCGTTTTTTACTATACTCATATTATTACCAATAATTCTGATAGTCGCATTGATTATTCGTTTAAAGTTAGGCTCACCGGTACTCTTTAGTCAAAGTCGCCCAGGTTTAAATGGTAAAATTTTTAAAATATATAAATTTAGAAGTATGACGAGTGAATGTGATAAGAATGGTGTTTTATTACCTGATGTAGAACGTTTAACAAGATTTGGTAAGTTATTGCGTTCAACTAGTTTAGATGAGTTACCAGGTCTATGGAATGTGCTTAATGGAGATATGAGTTTGGTTGGCCCGCGTCCTTTATTACCTGAATATATACCATTTTATACGAAAGAAGAAATGCAAAGGCATGATGTTAAACCCGGAATAACAGGTCTTGCTCAAATATCTGGTCGAAATGCGATTACTTGGGAGCAAAAGTTCGCTTTAGATTTGGAATATATAAATAAAAAATCATTATTTTTTGACATGAAAATATTGTTATTGACAGTAAAAAAAGTTTTCAAACGAGATGATATTTTGGTTTCAGCACCGCAAGGAGCTTTTCACCTTTATAGAAAAAAGCAACAGGAGCAAGGTTTTAATGAATGATTTTAGAGTAGAGCTAATGTCTCTTAAGCAAGCTGATTCTAGGGTAAAGTTTTTACGAGAAAAAAAAACAATAAAAAATATATTTATGGAACAGCCTGTAAGCCTCGAAAAAACAAAAGAATGGTGTAGTAAAATCGAAAATGATAATAGTAGGAAAGATTTTGTTTTTCTACGTAATGATGTTGTTTTGGGATTTGGAGGGCTAGTTAATATTTCAAGAGTAGATGGTAGAGCTGAATTTTACATATTTATTACTGTTGATGAACAAGGAAAAGGGTACGGAACTGCTTTTACTAAGTGGTTATTAGCTTTTGCCCAAGTTGAAATGAATTTAAGAAAAATATCACTCTACGTTACTGCTGGCAATGACACCGCAGTTGCTTTATATGAGAAAGTTGGGTTTATAAATGAGGGGGTATTAAAAAAACACTCATGGTTTAGAGGGCTTTATGTTGATCGGCTTATTTTTTCCAAGTTTTTAAATGATAAACTCGAATTTGATAATTTATATAAACACATTTCTTAGGTTATAGCATGAATATATTATTTACCTGTGTTGGTCGTAGAAAGTACCTAATTGATTATTTTAAAGCAGAACAAGGCTTTGTTTCAAAACTAGTTGGCGTTGATATGTCAAATACAGCACCAGCGTTGGCTAGTTGCGACAGTTGGCACCTTGTACCAAATGTTTACGATGAGCACTATATCGATCGTATATTGGAAATTTGCCAAAATGAAAGTATTAATGTTCTTATATCCTTAAATGATATGGAGCTACCTATTTTAGCTAAAAGCCGAGATAGGTTTAGTGACTTAGGTGTGCGCCTTGTATTAGCTAATGATGCAGCTATTGATATTTGTTCTGATAAATATAAAACTTATTTATTTTGTAAAGAAAATAATATACCTGTTCCAGCCAGCTTTATTGAATTAAACGAAGCTTTGCAATTCATTAAAAATAAAAGCATTAATTACCCACTTATTGTCAAGCCTAGATGGGGCTCAGCGTCATTTGGATTGCATGTTGTTGAAAGTGAAATTGAATTAAAAGAAGCATATTTAGATTGTAAAGAGTCGCTTTCGAGTTCATATCTTTCTCAATTTAAAGAGTCGGAAGACGATGTGTTAATTCAAGAGTTCATAAAGGGAAAAGAGTATGGCTTGGACATACTTAACGATATGGATGGAAAGTATCGTGGAGTAGTTTGTAAAGAAAAATTATCTATGAGAGCGGGCGAAACTGATAAAGCAATAACAGTTGATGCTAGTCGGTTTAATGCTTTTTCTCGAATTATAGGTGATACCTTAAAGCATGTAGGTAACATGGATTGTGACTTTTTAGAAAGAGATGGCCAGTTGTACCTTCTTGAATTAAATCCTCGTTTTGGCGGTGGTTACCCCTTTTCACATGAAGCTGGTGCTAATTTAGTTAAAGCATTATTGCTTTCTCTTTCAGGGCGTGGTGATGAAATTGATATTACTTACGATACAAACAAAGTATTCGCTAAATGCGACACAATTGTAGCTGCACGTTAGTTTAATAAGAGTGAATCATTAATAATGTTAAATACCCCATTCTCTCCTTGGCCAAGTTTTACGCAAGATGAAGCTGATGCCGTAAGCCGTGTTGTTTTATCAAATAAAGTTAATTATTGGACCGGTAATGAAGGCCGTGAGTTCGAAAAAGAATTCGCTACTTGGGCTGATAGTGAATATGCCGTAGCTTTAGGCAACGGTACACTAGCACTCGACATAGCCTTAAAGGCGTTGGCTGTTGGTGATGGCGATGGCGATGAAGTTATAACCACGCCACGTACATTTTTAGCGTCGGCATCAAGTATTGTTACCGCTGGTGCTATACCTGTTTTTGCCGATGTTGATTTAAATAGCCAAGCAATTACAGCAGCTAGTATTAAAGCAGTACTTACACCTAAAACTAAAGCCGTGATAGTTGTACATTTAGCGGGTATGCCTGCAGAAATGGACGAAATAATGGCGCTAAGTAAAGAGTATGACTTTTATGTCATTGAAGATTGCGCACAAGCGCATGGTGCTAAATATAAAGGTCGTTCTGTAGGTAGTATTGGCCATGTGGGCGCTTGGAGTTTCTGCCAAGATAAAATAATGACCACCGGTGGCGAAGGCGGCATGGTGACAACTAACTCTAAAGAGTTATGGTCTACTATGTGGAGCTATAAAGACCACGGTAAAAGCTTTGATGCAATATATAACCGTGAACATCCACCAGGATTTAGGTGGCTTCACGAAAGTTTTGGCACCAATTGGCGCATGACCGAAATGCAAGCCGTACTTGGCCGTATTCAACTAATGCGTATGAGTGATTGGACTGAGAAGCGCCAAGCATATGGTGCTGAATTAGATAAAGCTGCAGGTGAATTTGACTGTATTCGCTTAGTTGAAGTGCCAAGTTATATTGAGCACGCAGAGTATAAACATTATATGTTTGTTAAGCCTGAGCAACTAGCTGAAGGCTGGGGTCGCGATCGTATAGTGAATGAAATAGTTGAGCGTGGTGTGCCGTGTTTTCAGGGGAGTTGCTCAGAGGTATATTTAGAAAAAGCATTTGATAACACCCCATGGCGCCCAGAAAAACGTTTACCAAATGCAGTAGAGCTGGGCGAAACGTCGATCATGTTTTTGGTGCACCCGACACTTACTGAAGCTGAAATAGCTAAAACAACACAAGTGATGCAAGAAGTATTTGCATTGGCGTCTAAATCTTAAAGGTGCGATTAAGACTCAGTTTATAATTGTGAGTTAATGATGAAAAATATAAGCTGTAGTCGCTGTTTAGAGTTTATGCATTAATATTTGCTAAAGAGATGCGGTTTGGATCAATGTGGGTTGCTGAATTCATTGCTTGGTAATGATTTTTATAGCACGTAAGTGCAGCTCACCAATCGTAATATCTATTGGGCCTAAATATTGGATGCTTTTAACGCATTAATTTAAATGCACTATTTCTTGAAGAGTGTCTCACGTGAGACACTCTTGAGACAGTTTTAAGGCATTATTTATTGCACCAATAGTCACATTACTTATATATTTTAACTGTCTCAATTAAGCGTTTAAGCTCTAATTAATCTCTAAGCGTGTAACAAATAAATCATCATTTAAGACTAATTACATTAATGAGTTTTTTGTTATAGTTATATTATTGTTAACTTCAAACCTCATCATGGGTTATGCCCTTTAATTGAACCGCAAAGGAACGTGTTATGGATAGCTTTATCCGCTCAATTATTAATGCCCCGCGTGCTAAAAAGCGTGTTATTACTTTATGTATCGATTCACTTTTTATAGCAGCCGCCTTTTGGTTGGCGTTAATAGTAAGGCTTGATAGCTTAGAGCCATTAAGTGTTACTAGTAATTGGTTATTATTAATACTTTTAATACCCATTAGTTTATATGCGTTTATTAGCTTGGGCTTGTATCGCGCTGTTTTGCGGTATATGAACTCACAAGCAGTATGGGCCATTATACTCGGTACGCTTATCACTACGGTAAGCTTGGTGTTACTAGCATTTTTTGTTGGTATAGATATACCACGTACAATGCCATTTATTTTTGCTTGGCTATGTTTATTAACCGTAGGTGGTTCACGTATTATAGTGCGCGCACTGATAGGAAGAATGACCACCAGTAACAAAGATGCGGTTATTATTTATGGTGCAGGCTCGTCTGGGCGTCAATTAGCAACGGCTTTAAATGCAGGCCCTGAGTATTTTGTCAGTGCGTTTATTGATGACGACGTGACAAAACATGGATCTATAATACAAGGAATACCGGTACGTGCGTTTAATGACATACATGAATTAATAAAAAAACGTAAAGCAACCAAAGTGCTGCTTGCTATGCCTAGTGAAACACGTGCAAGGCGCAAAGAAGTACTCGCACAACTTGAGCCATTAACTATAAAAGTACTTTCAATCCCGGGCATGGCCGATATTGTTGAAGGTAAAGCAAAACTCTCTGAATTTAGAGATGTTGAAATTGAAGATTTACTAGGGCGCGACCCAGTAACTCCTAAAGATGATTTAATGACTGCCAATATAACAGAGAAAGTAGTCATGGTTACTGGTGCGGGTGGCTCAATCGGTTCAGAACTGTGTAGACAAATAGTGAAACTCAAACCGACTAAGTTAGTGTTGTTTGAGCGCAGCGAAATTGCCCTTTATTCAATTGAAAAAGAATTAGGTGAATATATAACTAATAATACGCTTAATATTGAACTCATCCCTATCATGGGCTCAGTACAACGTGTAAATCGCCTTGAAACGGTAATGAGAACCTTTGGTGTGCAAACCATCTACCATGCCGCTGCTTATAAGCATGTGCCATTGGTTGAGCACAATGTAGTAGAAGGTGTACGTAATAATGTATTTGGTACCTACTACGCCGCAAAGGCCGCTGTTGAGGCTAACGTAGATACCTTTGTATTGATTTCTACTGATAAAGCAGTACGCCCGACAAATGTAATGGGCGCGACTAAACGTATGGCCGAGCTAGTGTTGCAAGGCTTAGCACAAGAGCAAGGAGCTAAACACCAAACACGTTTTTGTATGGTACGCTTCGGTAATGTGCTTGGCTCAAGTGGATCAGTAGTACCATTATTTCGCCGCCAAATAAAAGAAGGTGGCCCAATAACATTAACTCACCCCGATATTACTCGCTATTTTATGACCATCCCTGAAGCGGCACAGCTTGTAATACAAGCAGGCGCTATGGGCAAGGGCGGTGATGTATTCGTACTTGATATGGGCGACTCGGTAAAAATAAGTGATTTGGCAACCAAAATGGTTAGGCTATCGGGCCTCGAAATTAAAACCGACGATACCCCGCATGGTGATATTGAAATTAAATGTACTGGTTTACGCCCAGGTGAAAAACTGTATGAAGAGCTATTAATAGGCGATAACGTAGAGCAAACACCGCATGAGCGTATAATGACCGCACATGAAGTAATGCTGCCGCTCACTGAGCTTAATGTATTTATTGATGCGCTTGATATTGCCTGCCATAACTTTGAGCATGAAAAAATTCGTCAGCTATTACTCGATGCACCAACTGGCTTTAACCCCACTGATGGTATTTGTGATTTAGTATGGAATGCCAGACTTGAAAATGAATCTAAAGATAATACTAAAAGCGTAAATAATGTAGTTAACCTTCAAAACTAGGGTTAAAGCTAGCAACGAATTTCTTATTTGATTCTAATTTTTAAAAGTATAAAAAGCGTGAGTTACACTCGCGCTTTTTGCTTTTTAAAGCTCTTCTTAAGATTTTTTAATTTATAAGGGAATAATTATGTCTCGTAAGTATTTTGGGACCGATGGAGTAAGAGGTAAGGTAGGTACTTTTCCTATTACTCCTGATTTTGCCATGAAGTTAGGGTGGGCTGCAGGCACTGTTTTAGCTTCAAGTGGCACCAAAGAAATTTTAATAGGTAAAGATACACGTAATAGTGGTTATATGTTTGAGTCAGCAATGGAAGCAGGCCTTTCTGCTGCGGGTGTTAATGTTGCTTTTGTTGGCCCAATGCCTACCCCAGCAGTTGCTTATTTAGCATCAACCTTTAGAGCGGATGCAGGCGTTGTAATTAGTGCGTCACATAACCCGTATTATGATAACGGGATTAAGTTTTTTAATAATTCTGGTACGAAGTTAAACGATGAACAAGAACTTGAAATTGAAGCTTTGCTTGAGCAAGCTTTAAATAACAACGCTATGCAGTGTGTAAGCTCAGAACGCTTGGGTAAAGCAAGACGCATAAACGATGCTGCTGGACGATACATTGAGTTTTGCAAAGGCATATTTGCTAAAGATTTAACACTTGAAGGTTTAAAAATTGTTGTCGATAGTGCAAATGGGGCTGCGTATCATATAGCACCTAATGTTTATGCAGAGCTGGGTGCTGATGTTATTAGCATTAACGATAAACCAAACGGTTTAAACATAAATGAGCAATGTGGTGCTATGCATCTAGATAGCCTTCAAGCCGCTGTACTTGAACATAAAGCAGACTTAGGTATTGCGCTTGATGGTGATGCTGACAGATTAATGCTTGTTGATGATAGTGGCGCTGTGATTGACGGTGACCAAATACTTTATATTTTAGCTAAAGCAGCAAAGCTGCAGGGCAAAATGCAGGGTGGTGTTGTTGGTACACTAATGTCTAACCTCGGGTTAGAGCTAGCGCTTAAGGAAATGGATATACCATTCAAGCGCGCTAAAGTAGGTGATCGCTATGTTGTTGAACAGCTTAAAAATACGGGTTGGAAACTTGGTGGTGAAGGTTCAGGCCATATTCTACACTTAGATTATGCAACCACAGGTGATGGTATTGTTGCTTCTTTACTGGTATTAACTGCGCTAATTCAGCAAAAGCAATCATTGAAAGACTACGCAGCAGGTATGCAAAAATTACCTCAAGTACTTTTAAATGTGCGTTTAACACAAAATAATGCCGATGAAATATTAAATACCGATGCTGTGAAGCAAGCTGTAATTGAAGCGGAAATGGTGTTGGCAGATACAGGACGTGTTTTACTGCGTAGATCAGGCACTGAGCCATTGATCCGCGTAATGGTTGAGTCGACTGACTCTGTGGTATCACAAGTGCAAGCCGATCATATTGCTGGTGCGATTAAAGCATTATTATAAGAGGATTTTCATTCTCTAAAAGCGAACAATATTATTGCTAATTGAAAACTGCCTCACAACGTATGTGGGGCAGTAGCACATGTAACTACTCAATAATTAGAGTAATAGCTACGACTAGCTTCTTCGATAGAGTTGATGATAACAGTTTTAATAAATTCTGTTTTTGAGCTATTGAGATTGATACTTTCGATATAACAAACTCGCTCAGGGATGGTAAGCTTTATTATGATGTTCATCGTAATGGTATCCCAAATTGTAGACGTGCTAAAAGAGTTGTTGCCTAACAAACAGAACTTTCTTTTTATTTCCCATAACGAATCAGATATAGCTTCTTCAATTAGGTATGAAAACTCTTGAGCTCCAAGCGTGTCTATAACTAGTTCTAAATAATCTTCATATATAGAGCTGGAAGAATCTATGTGACTTGTGGTTCTGTCATCTAGCAGTGTCGTAAGCTTTGATGTTATTAATGAATATAACTCGTTCTGAATATGAGTGGACTTGAATATACTTGCATACGCGCTTTCATTGATATCTAAAGCCTTTTCCAAAAAGCCAAATCTAGGTAAGTTTTCTTTTTTTATACCCATTGAGTAATTAAACAAGTCACAATAAAGTGTTGCTGTATGAATATCGAAAGTTGGACAAATTTCTCTGTAGCCAGCAAGACTGAGTACTTTTGTAAAACTACCTGTCTGCATAAGATGCAGATATCCGCTGTTTGCATCACTACTTTTTGACTGGTGATTGTTATGGTCAAAATTACATTTAAGCCAATAAAAGCCCTTACTATTTTCATTACAAAAATTAAAGCCAGCAGATGATGGTTCTATTTCATTAAACAGGGGAGCTAAGCTGTTAAATATTATAGTTTTAAGCATCTCTAACGGGATATCACATCCTCGGCTTTTAAACTTTTCTTTTGCTTTAGGTATTAGAAAGTGACCATGAACAAGTTGTTTATTGGCTAATGCTTTTATTGATCCAATTTCTTTTTCAAAAAATATATAAGAGAAAAGGCGATCGATAGTAGATAGTTTTTTAAAAGGTAACCCAGGTGCTAAACTTATTTGCTCTCTGAATAAGAGCACGGACGCATCAAGATTTTGGCGACTAAATAACATTTTTAAATTCCTAGTTGTAGATGAGTAAGGCATTTAATTTTCATCTAGAAATTTAATTATTTAATTATTATTTAAATAGCGCTAGCTTCATAAATCAATGCTTCGGGTCGCCTTTCCCGGGCCATAGCACCCGTAGTTCTTACTTTAAATAAGCCTTACGTGATTATTTTAAAACGAAAATATATTTTACTCAAGAGAATATTAGAACAAAAAATAGTTTTGAGTATTTATTATTGGATAAATTATAGGCTGCTCCTAACATGGCAGAATATCCTCAGCCGCACAGTGCATCAACAGTTGATAGTGCCATAACTTTTTAATAAATATTGGTATCTAAAAGCAGCACGATATAAGTTTTTAAAAGCGCGATTTTATGTCGCGCTTTATTTGGGACTAAACTTGTTATTAAAAGCAATATAGCTGTATTTACTGCGCACCTAGTTAGCTCAAACAATCCCACGTTCAATCATCATTTCATTAAACGCAAAGCCATCCTGTCTAGAAGCATTAGCAACATAAGGTGCGTACACTTCAAATAATAAGCGTGTATCGCTATGCCCCAGCATGTGCGAAATGTACAGCGGATTTTCATGCGCAGCGATATGCAGTACGGCTGCGGTGTGGCGGGTTTCGTAAGGACGGCGGTGTACAAGCCCTGCTTTATTAAGTGTGGGGTACCACAGTTGAGTACTTACAAAGTGGGTATTAAGCGGTTTGCCTTTGTGAGTAAACACAAATTCACTGGTTGTTTGTTTTTGTAAGCGTTTAAATAGCGAAAAAAGTGTATTACACATTTTTAAGTCGCGGCGCGACTTAGGTGTTTTTACATCCCCGAGTTCACCATTTACCCAATTGTGACGAATACGAATAAGGCGGTGATTAAAATCCACATCCTCCCAGCGCAGGCCATGTATTTCACAACTTCGCATACCGGTCCAAAAACGCACCATAAAATAATCGCGCCATTGTGTAGGGGTACATTCTAAAAAGCGTTGTACTTCATCTGCGGTTAGTGGCAGTGAATTAGCACGTTCTTCTTTTAGAGTTTTATAGCGGCGTAATGGGTAAGTAAAGTCATGCTCTTCTGCGGCTAAACTTAGTATGGCAACAAACGGCCAAAGAATGCCATTAATGCGTTTATTAGAAAGTTTACGGGCCCCTTTGGTATCGCACACCATTAAGCTTTCGCGAAAATAGTCGACATTAGCCAACTTGATCTCATTAACTAATATATTGCCAAACTCAGGAATAAGGTAACGGTCGAGCGTATTACGTACCACGCTTTGATAGCTGCTTTTCCATTTGGCTTTTTGACGATCGAACCATTCATTCGCGTAATCGTTAAAAAATGGATAAAGGCGATCGGGATCTTTAGCGCGTTGCAAGGCTTCAAACTTAGCGACTTTTTTACTTTCAGGAAAATAATCACGGTACTGAAATGTATCTAAGTCAATTTCAGCATTAATTTTTTTAAGCGTAGCATTGGCTTTTTTTATATTAACAGGGGTCGCCATGAGCTTAGTGCCTTCACGAAAGCGCTGCCCATAAATGTGTAAGTCAAATTGAATACGCCCATTGGGGCGAATGCGAATGTGAGCCATAATGGCCTCCATCAGTTAATGGATCTATAAATAGATCTATCCCTCACCGATGGAATTCGTTAGAATTGGATCATCGGCTGGGACGCGTTAAACACAGAGCAGCCGGTACGGGGTAGAGAGGTTGCCGCCTCTTTACCCCAACTGCTTATAAGATACCAACCCGCAATAATACGTAATCAATCTGAAGTATTAAACCTGACGCTAACAGCGTTAAAAATTTCTGATTTAGAACCACTAAATAACGAAATTCTTGCCTTGTTACCCCCCCCGGTTTTCTTGCTTCAAAATAGCTTACTTAATTAAGCGAATTGGTATTGTTCCCAATTGTGTTAATACCACTATGCTGTTACGCTTTAGGCATTAAATTCACAATTGTTCTAAATTTCACTATTAAATATAGCTAGTGCTGTATGTTTGTCCAGTATTTTTGCTTTTAATACTCATCCTCCTCCCCCTCACCCATATCAGAACCAAATAGATCTCCCTGTATTTCTTGCTTTTTATGTTGCGTTTTATGTTGGTTTTTATCCAAGCTTTCAAGCATAGCTAACACTTTAGGTAGCTGGCTCTTGTCTTTTTCAATCGGGATACTAAGATAAGGCAATTTATCTTCTAGTGAATAATATACTCCTAGCTTAATTTCACCATTTGAATATTCAATAACCTCTAATCGCGTACTTTTAGCGCCGATTAAATCTTTGATTTTTATATTTAGTAAATCTTTCGGTGAAAAGCGAAAGATTGAGTTAACATTATCTTTTTTGTTATCAATCTTTGATACAGTAAAAGGGTGGACAAATTTATAAGGTTCTGTGAATACAGCGATCGCAGCTTTTTTATCACTTAAATACAATAATGCATCATTCGCTTTTTTAATGACCCCATATTCTTTAAAACAATGTCTAAGTTCTGCTTTAAATTCATAAAAATCTAGTTCAACGAACCTCAAAGTTTCTGTTTTTTCAGGGGTTTTTGTGTAAAACTCGTTAAGCCCTGTCAAAGTGGAGGTTACCGAGCTCTCATCTGTTTTAAAGGTGAGCAACTCCCCTTGTTGGACCATCTCAATTTTATCACCGTTTATAGTTTTGCAAAAATCAAACAACTTATAAGTAATTTCTTGGGTCATAACTATAGAAACAGGTAACTTTATGTCTTTTGGTAAATATTTTTTTTCTACTTTACCATCACGTTGCACACGAATATGTTGTTTATCACTATCTAGCTCAATAAACTGATAGGGCATATGCCCAGTCGATTCAAAAATAGCACGTTCAATAACTGTTTTGGAGACGGTTGTGGTTGGGAGCTGTTTGTTATCTTTAAGGTAAGTTAAATGCTCCTTAGATGCATCGCTGCATTTACATCGGCGTAATGTTGCCTCATTGTCTTTGAGATCAGTTTGAATCAACTCTATAAAAGAAGAGTCTGCTGACGAAGCTTGAAAATTTAATTCAATGTCTTGCTCTGATGTAAAATAGTGAGGAAGCTGCTTGGCGTAACTACCATCAATAGAAAACTGTTTATCTTTTAAGTTAGTAGAGCCTTTATCAAGTATGAACACACAATGCGCAAACAGCGGTTTTTGCCCGGTGACTAACGTTAAAGAGCGCTCTTTTTTGTTTATTAATACGGTTGCTAGGCTGTCAGAATAACTAGTATCAATATGTATAGTTGTGTTTTTAAGTAGTTGTTTTTTCTCTTTAGGAATAATAATTTTCATTGTTTGGCCTCATGATATTGAAATGATTGGATAAAACTTTGTACAAATTTGAGCACATTAGATGGAAGCGTTTTTTTGGGGATTAAATAAATAGTCAATTGCGTTTTTCCTCTAAGGTGTTTAGCTATTTGAATAACTTCGTTTTTTTGAACAAACAATGTTTTAAGCAACATTACTTGTCGTTCACTGTTGATTTTTCGATTAACTGAAAGAGTAAATTTAATATTTAGCCACCCCCAGTCAGCCTGTCTAAACACAGAGCTAAACGCGCGTGCATTCTTGCTGTTGCAGGCAAGCGTGATTTGTAATGACTGCTTATCATCAGAAAGTACAACGGGAGGTAAGTTGTTTAGCGCTGTGTGCTGCTTTTTACTGATCGGTTGGATATGATGCTTATTGCCATTACCCCAAATAAAACTTAGTGCATATAGGTCAAGCGTTTTACTCTTTAACATAGCTTTAAATATGAAACCGAGTAACGAGTGTTCGCTGTTATGAATTGACTTTTGCCAATCTAAATTGTGGTCAACTGTCAAAGGCGTATGTTTTGATTGAATAGCTTTACCAAATACGGCCTCTCTAAGTTTACAATCGCGCAGCATGATTGGCTGACTACGTTTTTGCCCCAGATTTTTGTTGGCGTACTCAGGGCTGAGCTTAAGTAATATGCGAGAAAGATCATTAGAGTCAGGTTTTAAGTCAAGCAAATAGCGCAGCTCGCTGTGTGTGTATTCACGTCCTGTATACGGTGAATGAGTACGGCTAATGATAGGCAGTAGCCAATCTATGTCATGCAAGTATGACCAGCGTGTAGTGCCATAATAAATATGACCAATTTGTTTCCCCATTTCATCCAAAAATGCAGCATCATTAACTTCGTCAACCTCTCGCCCTTCAAACCAATAATTAAAGCGAGTAGCCACCGACGTACTCGATAGCACCTCTTGCTCAAGGGTTGTTTTTCCTCGTTGTTCATCGGATGTATCATTTAAGCAATGCAGAGTTTGCAGCATAAATAGATGCACGCCACTGTGGCGAAGGTGGTGAAAATTTAGATGTGTACCAAACAAAAATCGTAAAGCACGTGACACAGGTAATAAATAATAAAGCTGCCGTGAATGATACATTTCACCTTTAAATCCCAACAAAGGCTGCTCACGATCTATGTTCCTTTTTTTTATCTTAAATAAAGATTTAAATAACGGGTGATACTGCTTAGGAAGTGTAGTGTATACCTTGCGTGTAGTATTGCTTTTAGTGTTGCCTTCAGGGGTGTTTGTTACGATAATCGTTATAAGGCCAGTACTTGGTTTAAAGCGAATATCTTTACGACGTAATCTAAGGACTTCACCACGGCGCAGCATAGCGTAAAAACCGAGCAAAGCAGCAACGATACAAAACAAACTGCGAAATGGGTGGTTTGATTCACTTTCTATCAGTGTTTTTATCAATAAATCACATTCATCAACGCCCAAGCGAGCAGGGCTCACTGATGGTGGTATTAGCGGGCTACTAAATAGGGATAAATCGAGCGTATCTGTTTGTTCTTGGTGCTTTAAAAATCGTAAAAAATTATAAAATGTTACCTTTACTATATCGGAGTCTATTGAATCATAAACAGCCTCAGCCCACTTATTAACGGCTTCTTCGTTAATTGCATCAGCATAAGATAAAGGGAAGAGTTCAAGCTTACTTTTTAGTGAGGTGTAATTTTTAATTGAATCTAAGGCAAGATTTGCTTTTTTAACCCCACCGAACACGATTAACTGTTTAGTATAATTAAACAGCAATCGCGGTAAAATATTAGCTGCATCCCATGAAGGGGGCTCTACAGCATTCGGATTTTCTGAATGCTTGAGTAGTATTTCATGAGGCCAATGAATTTTAGTTCTTGATTTTTTTAGTGAGTCAAACCACTTGGTATCCCAGTCAATAGCATAAATATCTTCCGCTTTTATTGTGGATGGGTTAATGTCACAAGGTATACCGACATGGCGCTCAGGATAGGCTAGATCTTTTATAAAAATAGGCGGTAGTTTAAAGCGTGTGTACCAGCTTATTTGAAAACGTCTTGGCCACTCACCTTGTTTAACCCCAGACAATCCTCTCTCTTCTAACCACTGAGCTAAGTGATTATATAACCTCGTTACTGTTATCTTTTCAGGGTATTGTGCATAATAATCACGCAATAGTCGGTAGCATATTATTGGAAGATGGTAATGCGTTACTTGTGGCTTATCAGTACCACATTCAAAATGAGTTATAGCAAGACGTGGATTGGATACTTCATCCGTGATTGAATTAGTGTTATTTAAGATTGCACAAATATGCACTAACGATAAAGGCGCGATTTCAAACCCTATCATTAGTGCAGTAAAGCACGGTGTTAATGGCGGCCTTGTAGTAAAAAAAAGTACTTTACGTTGTTGATAGCGGGTAAAAATTTGCTGTGCATGCGCAGTACCTTTTGTAAGGTCATCAAAGTACTCGTGATCTGCATCTATTATCTTTTCTTCTATTTTTTCAGGCAGTTGCCACTGACATTCATTTCCTAAATAGAAAAGAACGCCATCAAGTGCCTTTCGATAGACTCGTTGATTCCCTGTCGGAATGGTATCGATCTTTTTATTGATTATGCTTAGCTCACTATGATCTAAACTAGGCGTTTGTGTACTCACCACAGGCAGATTATTTAATATCCATAAGATAGCCTCTTGTGCTGTACTGTGTGGCCAAGTATGCACTAAGTAGTCATTTATTTTATTGGCCTGCTTTTCTATAAACTGCTTAGACATGAATTAACGCCTCCAAACCAATGCGCTGCGATAGCACATTTAAATAGTCCTTCATCAAAGCAAAACGTCTTGGCGATAATATGTCACTTCCGAGGCGCTCCCCCAGATTTTCATGGCCCATGAGACGATCAATATCGTTATCAAACAGCTTGTCTGAAAACATATGACTATTAGCGCAATGACAATAAAAGTGACGCAAATGATAAGGCACCACACCAGGCCATAGTGTATGCATGAATAAGCGAAGCTCACGACATGTGAGAGCTATCGGTATATTTTTTTCATTACATGTATACCAGAGCTCATCTAATTCAGTATGAATGTTAAGTTGCGAACGAATAACTGTTTGAAGTGATAAGTAGTGCTTAATTTCCTGCTGCAAGTAATCACAGAGTATCAGTTGTCTAAGAACACCTTTGTCTTTAATAAAGGTAATATCAGATCCTGAATAATAATCTGATAAAATACTGATACTATGTGTAGGTCTTGCGCCGGTAAGAACAATAAACAGTAATGCAATACGATAGGTTGCTTTATTATAGTAATCGCGCAACGCTGCATGATTGGCTGACGACGATTTTTGGCTTGAGCATTTTACATAAATACTCTCTTTGGCATCTTCAACCTCTTTTTGAAGTGACTGAAAAAACAGACTCACATTTTTATCATCCAACGAACGGCGGCTTCCTAACATAATTGCAGGAGTACATACTTTGCTTTCTCCATTCTGCGAGGTGTCAAGTTCAAACTGTTTTATAATACCCGGTATTGATAAATATTTGGCTTTTTCATGGCTGTCTTTGATTAGACTTACTGAATAGCTTTTTAGATAAACCACAAAATATGAATTAATTTTGGCGTTTCTTGCTGCAGCTATAAGCCGTGATAGATAGCGGTTATGCGCATCAAATATTTTTCTGCGGACGCGATCACTACTTTGTTGCTGATAATACCTAGCGCTCCTATGATGAGTTTGTTGATCTGCAATAAGTTGTACTCTTACAATTGCACCCAACGTATTATCTGCCTGAGCGCATTTTATAAAGTAATTTTGCAGGCTGTCTTTACGTACACGGGGTTGGCTCTGTAATTTATGAGGTGTTTTCCAAGCCTTAGACATTAACTCGAACAAGATTGTTTTAGCTTTTTGAGTTAAAAAAGGAAGATCGTAGGTTTTTTCGCTAATAAACGTTTGAAAAAACTGATTTAGGTAAGTAGGTATAGGCTGCCACAGATACGTAGTTTTATTTTTATCTTTGCATGCACGGGCATATTCTGTCCACGATACAGTGCTGTCATAGTAGTTACGAAATGCATATTGACGACAGGGGCTAGCGCCTGAAATTCTTATAAAATCAGGAATATCATCTGGTTTATCAATAATACGCCAGTCCTCTGTTAGCCACATAAATAGTGCAACAACGGTTATTGCAGGACGTGTTTTAACGTCTACTTTCGCTAATTTAGCCAACAAAATAGCGAGCGTTGTTGCATATGGCAGCGCATCTGGATAACAGCCACCAGCATTTTTTAAACGGTTACTTCTTGCAATATGTTTCGATATGCTCATGTTTAGCCTCCCACTACCGAAAAATAGAAGGTGAGGTATTAGCTAAGTTTGCCAATATCGTTTTTTTAGGGGCGTGTATACCGTGCTCTTTAAAACAACTAAGCCGGCGCTGAATATTAGTACTGAAACCGTTTTTTAAATAAAGCGTGACAGCATAGTTATATAGCAAGGTAACGCTTAGCACGTGCTCAATAGCATCTGTTGGGTAAACGTATAGTTTTAAGGAGAGCTTTTTACTCAAAGGGTGGGCCTTAAAGCGCTCTAGTATTCCGCTAGGTGCAAGTGTCAGGTAGCAATCATCATCAGTACTAAGCGCCACTGGAAGTGGGTTTAAATCTAATAACGTTTGTATTACCTCAATGGGTAACTCGCCAATGCATTGGTTTACTTTTAGCTGCGTCACATCATTTTTTGTAAGCGTAACAAGTAGCGGATGGATCTTTAATTTCGCATTGTCAAAAGGGATTGATTTTTGTTTATAGCGCATAGTCTTTATCTCATTTCCTTAAAGTCATCGCACTTGAAAATATTCAAAATAGTGCTGGTAGAGCTATCGAGTATATTGCTCGTTTTTGCGCTGTCTATTTTTAGTGCAAATAAATTACTAGCAAATAGAGTGAAAGCTCATGAAAATGTATTGTCTTTGGCTCTTTTTTGATGTTAATAATATTTAAAATCAATGGCTTGATTTTTCTCTGTAGTGGGTGAACTCTATTTTAAGAAGTCTATTTAATCTATAAGCAGTATGAAAATTCAGCATTTATGAAAGTAAACAGCGAATAAAGAGTTGATAAAGAAGCGTAAACTGGGGTAATCCCCCCGAAAAATAAATATACCCTCAGCGTAAATGTGTGACGCCGCATAGATATCAAAGGGGAGTAAAATACAAGTAAGTGACATTACGCTAATCTTTAATGTGCTTAGCTTCTGATTATTTTATTGGTAATGAGGGGGGAATTGGATATAACAGCTTCGATAACGCGTGATTTGAAATACCTTAATGGTGGTGCTTGGTTTTAACTACGAGAAATACTGATTTGAAGCATAATTTAAATCAGTAATCATAGAGAAACAGTGATCTGAAATACTATTTGGATCTAAAGTAGAGCCTTTCTTCCTTAAAATAGCCACTATTAGCACGAATATGGATAATTTTGGCGCCAAAAACTTCCAAGTAATGTGTAGCTTTTTCCTTGCGGTATAAAATGCTTTTATTTGATAAAGCACTTTTCTGACAAGACTCAGTAATAGTTAAATTGCTAGCTTGTTGCTACTTTATAATATTGCACCATCGCTCAAGGCTACGTGTTTTTCTCATAGCTACCTTCTAGTTGATATTCAGAAGTACCTTAATCGTTTTGACGCGTTATTAGCGGATGTACTTTGCTACACACTTACTGTTAATTGAAACACCAATGAAAGTATAGTAATATTCTTGGGAGTTGATGACACTTGTGTAGTGTAAGTCTTGAAACAATAGCAATGCACAGCCTATGTTCTGACCCATATTGATGGGATGGTAAGTCATAGATATTTAGATATTTAGATCTTGTTAAGTAAAACGCTTAAGTTAGATACAGAACAGTCTCGCTTGTTACCTAAACTTTAACAAGGTATTTAAATGTCAACTTTAAAAAGTAGCAATAGAATTGCTTTTTAAACCCTTAACTACCCCTTAGATAAAAAAGAAAACCGTTCAATTAATGTAGCCAACAGCATGCTTTATCAGATAAAGAAGTTAGGGATTACAATTAAAGACGAGAAATTCTTATTATCATTTACTAAGTCGCTTAATGAAGTAGAAAGAGACCCTTCAGCTCCTCACCTTTGTTTTGACCACGATCCACGACGTACTGCGCAATTTTTACAACGATTAAAGATCAATTTATCAGAGAGCGGGCAAAACTTCAGCCTATCAAAATTAGGCTACTTGTTAGCGCTAACACTAGGATTTGATAAGTATGATGGCCTGCTCAAGCAGCTAGATGCGTATCAATGTTTTATTAAAAAGCCGTGGTATATATACGGAAAAAAAATTACCAAACCTTTAATAAGGCATAATGGCAAAGATACTTATATATTTTTGCCCCTAATGTCCATTTCACCTTCATCTAGGTACATGACACAGGATATGTCAGTAAGCATAATTTTGGCTAGCGATCTAAAAACGATAGGATGTCCAATCATTTTTTCATATAGAAAAGAGTCCCATGGCTGTGAATTTCGAAGTTTCGGGACGACTCAAGAGGACGCTATGGCATGGCTGATCGTCCATGCTATACATCAACTTCAAGATGTTAGACTATGGAATGTTGAATTAAACTATCATCGAGCGACTGCGCGCTACGAGGCTGAAAAAGAAAAGTTTGAATAACGTGTGATTCAAAACGTTGATTTCTTAATTAAAATGTCCTCTTTAGTGGTGCAGAATATATTTATTAAGTACCAATATTAATGATAGAAAAGATCGGTCTTCAATGCGTCGGTCTTTTTATTTTCTATCTGTTTTTACTTTTTACCGCGTTATTCTATTAAGCGGTTACTCACCGTCAATACATCTTCATCTCAGAATTTTGTGAGGAAAAGTGTCTCATCTATCAAACGTCAATTAAGTTGACGCGGAATCGCCAAGTTAATTGATGCTAGATAGTGTGTTTAAAATGCTAACGTGCACTAATAAGCTCTTGTTTTATAATCATATTGTCAAATGTTTAGTATGTTGACACAGCATTATTGCTTACTTTTCGCTTAACCCACAGCTATCCATGAACTGACTAAAATGCACTTTGCAGTGATTATAAAATGTCTGAGTCAGCCTATTCATAGGGGCTGATGTAGAAGTAATAAAACCATAAACAATTTCTATTTCAGGCTTAAAAGGGATAAGTTTTAAGTCATCATTTTGAAACTGTTGAGCTATCAGCTTGTTTACAATCGAAATACCCACCCCATGTTTAGCCAATGTACAAGCCGTGGGTACAGTATGTGTTTCCACTCTTACTTTTAAGCGAACATTGCTTTGTAAAAATGCATGCTCAATTCTCCTACGCGAATGTCGTCCTTGTCCAAGTAATACTAGGCTTTCATCTCGTAAATCTTCAGGCTGAAGTTCTCGAGCACTAGCAAAAGGATGGCTACTCGATACCGCGCACACCAGATTACTACTAATTATAGGTTCACAAAGTAAATTATCATGATTTTCAGGAAGCTGTATAAAACCACAATCGAATGCTTTATTTGCAACTAACTCACAAGCCCTAGCAGGACTGTGACTATCTAAGTTAATTTTTACATTTGGGTGATCTTTTAAAAATGATGCAACGGCTTCGGCCAAAGGTCCCGCAACAAAACTGCTAGGAGCAACAATATTGAGATGGCCTACATGCGACTGATGGATATTTTTTGCTAGTTGTTCCACTCGGTACACACTTGCTAACGACGTTTCTACTTGCTTATGTAAGGCAACTGCTTCATCAGTAGGAAATAAACGTGCTTTCTCTCGATAAAATAAAGAAAAACCAACTTTACTTTCAAGCTGTGCAATAAGTCGACTAATACCTGGTTGAGTTAACCCTAATAATTTGGCAGCTCCTGTTGCAGAGCCTGTTTTTATTACCGCGTCAAATGCTTCCAAGCTGTTCAAAGTAATTTTTTGTTGGTTCTGTTGCATATCATTCATAACGAATTGTTATAGCCTAATGATTAAAAGGTATAATATTGCATACACTTTAGTAGATAGTAAAGTCTAGGTTAATAAAATGATAACCTAAACTTTTGGAGCTCAACCTATGGAACGTTTAATGTTTAAGCAATCCGTAATATCACTCGCCATTGCTACAGCATGCCTAACTGCGAGTCATACTGTATCAGCTGAAGACGTAACGGCAGAAAAAAGTGTCGAAAGAATCGCAGTAACTGGTTCGCGTATTAAACGCCAATCTGCGACAGCAAGTCCAATACAAAATATTGATTTAGAGACATTAAATGCTAATGGTTCGCTCTCATTAGGTGATGCATTGCAAGAACTTCCTTCAGTTGGCTCCAGCTTAAATGGTAATGGCTCAGCAGGCTCTAGTCACGGTTCATCTAGTTTAAATTTACGTAATTTAGGTGCTAACCGCTCCTTAGTGCTTGTTAACGGTCATCGCTGGGTGAATGGTGCGGGTTCACGCGGCTTTCGTGACTTCGTTGATATGAATACGATTCCTCAAGCCATTATTAAACGCGTAGAAGTACTTCAAGATGGTGCTACAGCAATTTATGGTGCAGACGCTATTGCCGGTGTAGTGAACCTGTATACCTATGATGACTATGAAGGGCTTGAAGTAAAAACTACCTATGGTGAAACAACTAAAAGCGATAGAGAAACGTTCAATATTGATATTTTATCTGGTGTCAATATTAACGATGCCAACTTAATGTTCGCTGCAAGCCATGTTGATCAAAAGCCTATTTATACACAAGATAGAAATATAACCGCAGTTCCATTAAATGGATTAACGTCAGCGACACCAGAAGGGCTTTTTTTCGAAGATAATTTAGCGACCGTAAACGGCCTTACTCCTTCCTCAGGAGGGATAACACGCGATCCTGGCAAGGACGGTAATAATATTGATAACTGGCGTAAAGTGAATAGCGATGATACCTATAATCGTTATTACAATAACTATGTAACAGGTCCTAGCGAGCGTTCTTCATTATATACACAATTGGTTATGCCAATAGGCTCAGTAAACTTTAAAGCTGAAGCGCTTTATAATTCACGTGAATCAGATCAACAGTTTTCACCCGCACTATCTCCGATCCGAGGAAGTCGCGGTTTTGTTATTGCTGATGACGCAAGGGTAAATCCTTTTGGGGTTGAGTTCTCTGGTAGCGACTTCAAACATAACGCTTTCTTTATGAATAATGGCTATCGAGTCAACGAGCAAAAAGTTGAAACAACACGATTTGCTATTAGATTAGACGGTGAACTGTCTAATGACTGGTCATGGGATAGCTTTGCATCATGGGCAAGCAATAAAGGCGAATTTACCTCTAATAACCAAATGAATTTAGATAAGCTAGCATTAGGCTTACGTGCATGTGATACGACAGGCATTGATGCCGATGTGACAGACTTAGTTTCAGGTTGTGTGCCAGTAAACATTTTTGCTCCACTGACCGACGACATGGTTAACTATATAAACTTTACTGGCCATGATAAAAATGAAGCTAGCCAACTAGACTTTACCGCAAATATTACCGGCTCTTTGTATGAACTACCCGCAGGCTATATTGGTGCAGCTTTTGGTATTGAATACCGTAAAGAAAAGGGCGAAGACACACCCGACAGTGTCATCAACTCAGATCCACATATTAACACTTATAGAACAACCACATCTTCACCTCGTGAAGGGACTACCGGTGAATACGACTTAAAAGAAGCTTATGCAGAGTTTAGCATTCCTCTTCTTGATGATAAGCCTCTCGCTGAATATTTAGAGCTGAGTTTAGCGGTACGTTACTCAGATTACAGTACGTTTGGTTCGACTACCAATAGCAAAGTTGGCTTACTTTATACACCCTTTGAGCAACTTACTTTACGAGCAAACTGGGCTGAAGGCTTCAGAGCGCCTTCAATTTTAGAACTTTTTGAAGGTGAACGCTTAACTTATAAAGCAGTTAATGATCCTTGCTCTACTGATAATAATTTAGCAGGTTGCAGCGGTGTGCCAACCGATTATTCGCAGCCATTTAGCAACGTACAAGTAACAACAGGCGGTAACCGTCAGTTAGTACCTGAAACTTCAAAGAACAAAACCGTAGGCTTGATTTACGAATCTAACCTTATTGAAAACCTAAGCTTTACTTTAGATTGGTATGAGATCGAAATAAATAACACTATAAGTGAGTTTGGTGCGCAAAATAACCTTGATTTATGTGCTTATCAAAACAAAAATTGCGACACCATTACGCGAGATAGTAGCGGTGAAATCATAGATATTTTAGATGGCCCGGTTAATCTTAATGCGACACGTGTTTCAGGCATTGATTTTGTCTCATATTACACGTTGCAAACAGACTTTGGTGACTGGTCGTTCAATGCAAATGTATCAAAATTAAACACTTTAACTGAATATTCGACCCTATCTGATGGCTCAATAGAGCAGGAAGATTTAGTAGGCACTGCAGCATCACGTGAATCTTACCCTGAATGGCGCGGTACTTTCTCAAGTACGTGGAAATATAATGGATGGACAGCTAATTATAACCTTCGTCATATCGACTCTACGACTGAGCAATTTCTAGGAGAGCCTCGCGGTATGGGCTCTGTGACCTATCACAATATCTCTGGTGGTTATCAGTTTGCAAACAACCTTAGTGTTAAATTAGGGGTTAATAACCTTGGCGATAAGCAGCCACCTGCTTCGTTAACTAATTTAAATATTAACTTTGATCAAAATACCTATAATCCAGTTGGACGTTATATGTATTTGCAACTCACTTACTCACTTTAATGAAAGTCGTTAAGCCTGCTTTTGGGCAGGCTATGTTTATATAACTAGGAGATAAATTTATGAAGTCGGCTTTCAGTTTGTTAACCCCAATTGAGTCAGAAGAAATACCCTTAGTGTTCGATTCACCACACAGCGGAATTCATTGTCCCGATGATTTTAATGCACAGGTACCCTTAGAGTTTATAAAGTCGGGGTGGGATGCCTTTATAGATGATATTTGGCAACCCATTACTGAAAAGGGAGGTTACTTATTGCATGCAAATTTCTCACGTATGTATATAGATCCAAATCGTGCGCCAGATGATATTGATCCCGCATTATTAGATGAGTCATGGGATCGATGTAAACCAACTAAATACAGCGACCGTGGCATGGGCTTAATTCGTCGTTACGCCTTACCCGGAAAAGCCATGTATGATAGAAAGTTAACGCGAGAAGAAGTAACCCATCGTATTGATCATTACTATTCGCCATACCATACCCAACTGCAGACTTTATTAGATGATTTATACACTCGACACCAAGGTGTATGGCATGTTGATTGTCACTCTATGAAGTCAGTAGGGAATGGCATGAACATCGATGCAGGTATAGCACGTCCTGATATAATTTTAGGTGATAAAGATGGCCAATCAGCAGACCCTGAATTTGTAAATGTGATTGCTCAAGCATTCACTCATAAAGGTTATAAAGTGGTAAAAAATACACCCTATAAAGGCGGGTATTTGGTGAGTAATTACGGTAATGTCGCTGCAAATCGCCACTCTGTACAAATCGAAGTAAATCGTGCTTTATATATGAATGAGAAAAAATTCGAAAAAAATGAAAATTATGAGCAATTTAAGCGTGATACCTCCTTTGTGGCTCAACAATTAGCTGCTTATGTGTCTGCTCAAGTAGGTAAATAATAATGAGCGAAAATAATTATAGTAATGAAAAGAAGGGCTTGAACCCTATTATCATACTGTTAGGTATCTTGTTTTTAGCTACGCTACTTACTTATATTGTTGACTCTGGAGTATATGAAAGAGACGGCAATATGGTAGTTGCCAACAGTTATAATATTATTGACAAAGATAAGTCGTTATCAAACCTATTTAATTATCAAGATGCGGATTTAGTAAAAGCCGAACCGGTGAGTATTATTGGTACATTTATGGCGATCCCTTCAGGCCTTGAACAAGGCTCAGGGTTAATATTTATGGTACTTATCATTGGTGGTATGTTTGGTATTCTTACAAAGGCGGGTACGATAGATGCAGGGCTTGAAAGGTTACTGAGCTTAGTACAGGGTAATATTTATGTGCTCGTTATTCTGCTCATGATCGTATTCTCCGCAGGCAGTACGTTTTTAGGTTTAGCATCTGAATATTTACTTATAATCCCACTCATGGTTGGCATGGCCAACCGATTAGGGTTACCTAATATTATAGGCTTCGCTATTGTATGTGTGGCAGTAAAGGCAGGGTATTTGTCATCGGTGACAAACCCATTGCCTTTAACTATTGCTCAACCTCTACTCGGGCTACAGATTTTCAGTGGTGCAGGAGTAAGGTTTTTATTTTATCTAGCATTTTTAGCTGTCGGTATTGGCTTTGTGCTTTTTATGATCAAGCGTCAAGGCTTTAAAAATGAGCAAGTCCATTTCCATAGCGAAAAACTATCAACACGCCATGTCATCATATTACTTACTCTTACCAGTGGTATTGCTTTATTAGTTTATGCATCAACACAATGGTATTGGAAACACCACGCATTAAGCGCCTATTATATTGCACTTAGTATGGTGCTTGCTGCTATTTCAGGTCTCAGTGCAAACCAAGCTGCGCAAGCGTTTGTAGACGGAATGAAAAAAGTGTTGCTTGCTAGCATACTCATTGGCGTAGCAACTGCAGTTGCTGTGGTGCTAAAGCAAGGCATGGTTTTAGATTCAATTGTACATTTTTTAATGTCATTTATAGGTGAAGGTAATGCTTACTTCGCTGCGACAGGCATGTTTGTATCACAATTAATGCTAGATTTTCTAATTCCTTCAACGTCGGGGCAAGCAGCCGTAAGCATGCCTATTTTAGGGCCAATTGGTAATTTAGCAGGCGTATCTGAGCAAACAACGATAGTCGCATTTTTGTTTGGTAATGGTATAACCAATATTCTTACCCCTACATCAGGCACTTTATTAGCCTACCTAGCCACCGCACGAGTTGGATGGGGCGAATGGGCTAAATTCATTTTTCCACTTTGGCTAATTTATATCGTGCTTGCTATTGTATTATTGCAAGTGTCGGTGTTCATCAACTTTTAAAATAACACGCGCTAAACATTCAACTATTTTTTGATAATGGTTGAATGTTTAGTTCAATGAACGTGTGATTTATTAGTTGGTAAGCTGTTTAAATCCATGTTGTAATAGCCTAAAAATCAAATCTACAATTTTATCTAAATCTTCCTCAACAAAAGATTCGTAACTCACCTTTACTAACATATAAATACTACACAATAACGTACTTAGTTTTGTGACAGCTAATACACAGCATTGTTATTTTTGTAATTACAGAAGCTGACTTAGGTAATAAGTCACCAGTGTCAAACGAAAGATTTGCTATTGTTGAAGCATTCGATGTCATGAATCCAACTGTACCAATGCCGTTTTCAGCAGAGCCGACTGCTACAATAGTATTAACAGTGAGTTGAGCTTTAGAATTCATAATAGTCATCCTCAACATGCCTTTATAGTATTTCAAAAACAAAACACTAACAGACACGTAAAAAAGTGACCGACAAATTCCCTTGGTAATTAAGATACGACAAAGTCGCCTGGTGTTAACAAGATTCTCTTAACAGGACTCAATCAAATCTGACAGTTGCATATTCTCTCCAGCTTTGATCACCCAATTGCATTAACTTTGATCGCTTATTCTCATTAAGCTTTGATCACTAAAATCACTTAGTAGCTTCAGGCGTCAACCGCATTATCATGATAATATGGTTGCTGAATTTTTTTGCCACGATTAAAAAGCGAATAATTAAGTGTAAGAGATACCCACACGATAAGATGCGAAAGCTGGGAAGCCCAAGCCAGCCTCAAAAACTAAATATTCTGTCGACGCTTGCTGTAAAAAGTATACTGATATATCCTAATCATGCTCCAAGATGTCAAATAAAAGTTAACTACATGTTTTTATTTAGGGGGTGTTTCATTATTGATAAAAGGGAATATTTATGGAATGTACTAAAATTACTTTCGTGTCAACTTGCTTAGCTTATAGTCTTCTAGTCACTTCGGCCAACGCACAGACCAATCAACAAGCTTATAGTGAAGAGTTTTATTCATCTTCACCAACTATTCAAAAACAACAATTCAGTAAACAAAACCAAGTTCAGGCAGAGGCACAGGAAGGTATAATTACCTTTTCAGAGTTTGCTGCAAACACCTACATAACAGACCAATATGCTGAAAAAGGAATTATTTTCTCTGGAGATACACCATTTATCACTTCAGATAGTGCTAACCCAACTACTCCGGTGTTATCGGGCTATCCAAGATTTAATGGTGCCATTGAGGGGCATTTTGTCGACCCGGCGGATCCAAGTAGAACCTTAACAGTAAATACGTTTGCCCTTGATGCAGGTTATTTTGATGACCTCAGCTCAACGGCTATTTCTTGGTATAACGAAAATGGCGAGCTTCTAGGTAAGCGTTTTGATTCCATCTATGGTATTGAGCGTTTTGAAATTAGTGGTGAGAACATTGCTAGCTTCCGTATTGCAATAGAAACAGAAGAGCGCGCCGGTTTTGCTATTGACAATGTCTGGTTCAACCAAGCGCAATCTCTTTTTAATTTTGAGTTTGAAACCGATAAAGTTTATCAAAAACGTGGCGCCAAGGTTTCAAATACCTTTACTGTTTATTTTCGTGATCTAGTTGCTAAAAGTGGTGGTGCATTAGAGGATATTTGTTCTCAGCACAGCTTTATCGTTCAAGATAGTAACCAGCAGTTACCAGGGGAATGTTCAGTTGACGCTGCTAAGAAGGCTTTTAAAGTAGACTTCACCCTGAATAATGCACCTTATGTACTTAAAGATGCCAGCATGTCTATTTGTTTAGCTGAGCAGTGTGAAGTTATAAAGGATTTAAACAATTTGAGTGTTTATGGTACTTCATTTAATGTTGACCAACATGGTTATGCCTTTAAAAATGGTGGTTGGAGTGATGCCATGTTAGCTGACGGAGGCATTGCTTGCTGGGTGTTAGGAAACTGTTCATTCGAGCAACTTGCAGTGCATGGTACCTTACTTAATGTTGCTGATGGTATCACGCCTATTTTACCTGAACATCGTAGAGATGAAGCCTATGAAATTGTCGGTAAATATGACGGCATTGATAAAAGTGTTCGAGAAAATCGCAGTTTCGGCGGAGTATGTTATGGATTAGCCACTTCAGCGGCGAGTAACTTTAATAACAGCGCACAAGCATCAGCTTGGGGTAGCTCAATTGTTGAGGGTAGCTCTGCGCAAACAATTACCGCACTCTATAATGACCATTGGCAATACCGTGAAACGCAAACACCAAAACCGTTACCTAAAGACGTGAGTCAATATGTTGCAACGAACAATAATGATATTGTGCAAAGTATGGCGCAAATTGCTTATTACTTTGTTACCCAAGGCGCATACTCGGGGAGCGGAGCAAATAGTGGCGCCGGTAGTGCCAGTTTCTCACGTTTTAGCAATGTTGAGCAGCTAAGTAGCTATTATGCTAAACACTTCACTAATGATAAAGCATCCCCACTGGTGTTCTATTTCACTGTAAAAGGTGGTCATGCCATCGTGGCAACCCAACTAATTAAATATAACAACACTACCGTACTTGTAACGCATGATAATAACTTTCCAAGCAGTTATAGCCAATTAGAATTTACTGGCGATGCGTTAAGCACTATCCCGCATTTTGTCGTTGACTTCAAAAAAACAGGCACAGTGCAAAACCAATACGGTGATTTTGTGGCGTACAACCCGTATGCTAACAGTGGTTCAATGACCAGATTTGCTAGTATTACTAATGATGAGTTACAGCTTCATAGCACTGCACAAGAAGCACAAAATGCATTTTATTTGAATGCTAGTAAGGAAGGTGTTACTGAGCAAAACGTGAAAGGAAATAGTAATAAAGCGGCTATTACTATGAACTCTTTAGTTCATACGCAAGTCGTCGTGCAGGGGGCTCGTATTGTTTCGGTGAAAAACAAGCAAACTGACGAACCAGCTCGTTTAATGCCTTTATCTGAGCAAATGGCGCAAGATGTAAGCTATGTCAGTAGCTCACTTATGTCTGAAAAGCTTTACTTGTCTCGCGCAAGTGAGTTTGAAGTAGAAATTGAACGTTATAAGCAATTCCCCAATGCTAGAGTCTTTGTAAAACGCACAACAGAAAGTGGCACGCTAGAAGTCATAAACTACGAAGAAATAACTAGCGATGAGCGTTTTGTTATTAAAGTTAATAGTGATGTGCGCGTAGTTATCGACAATACCATTGTTGAGCCCACATATAGTGGTGAAACCGCTGTGGCCGTTCAGGCTATTAGCTATTTGCAAGCCAGCTCAAACGGTAGCGATGTTCAACTTACATGGACATTACCTAACTTGCCAAATATTGCTGAAGTGATCACTGTAAGAAGCACAGATGATTTCCCTGTAAGTCCAAATGATGGCCTGAAGATTTGTGGTGAAGTTGCTAACGAATGTAATGATACTTCGGCATCTAGAGATACGATTTACTACTATAGTGTTTTTGTCATAACAGACGATGATCAAATCAGCACTGCTGAAAGTGTGGTAATTAATACACACCAAGCAAGCCTTATTGGATTTATTTCTGCTAACAGCCATGCAGTAGCTAATGTAGATTTATCACTATTCACGGCTGAAGGTATACAGGTTGATTTAATTAACACCACTTTAAGCGATCTTGCCGGGCGATTTGCCTTTAACGGTTTGCCTTTAGGTTTATATCGTTTAGACGTTTCAGGCGAAAATGTTGAAGCTCAATCTTTTGATATTACAATCGATAGTAAGCAAGTAATGTTTGATGTCGTCGCTGACATAGTACCAAGCATTTTAATCAACACTGAAAACGTTGTCTTTAATGGTGAAAACTTAAGAGTTTCTTGGGATGTTGCAGGACTAGACCAAAATGATGAGCTAAATGTCAAACTAGTTCATGCTACTGGTCAATTAAATCTTGCAACTGAATTGGCTGCTCAAGCTGGTCAGATAATTTGGCCTGTCGATATTGCCGAGCAAACGGTAACAGTAGTGGTTGAGTTAACTAATGACGAAACTGTTAATGCGAGTGCACAAGTTGTTGTTATTCAAAAGAACAGAGCGCCCGTAGTCAACATAGCAATTCCAGATCAGGAAGCACAATCGGGTCTTGCGTATAGCTTTACCTTTGATGCGCAAACTTTTACTGATGCTGATGAAGGCGATGAGCTGACTTATTCTGCAACATTAGAAGATGGTACAGAGTTGCCAAGCTGGTTGAGTTTTGAAGCAGACACTAGAACTTTTTCAGGTACGCCTGGTGATGCACATATTGGTACGGTAACTATTGCCGTATCTGTTACCGATGGTGAAATTTCACAGCCTGTAACAGAACAATTTAGCATTAATGTAGTGGCTGCACCTGTTGTTGAAAAACCCGTTGAAGACTCTAGTGATAATGATAGTGGTAGCTTAGGCTGGTTCAGTTTAATTTTAATTGTATTCGCTTTTACCCGCAGATTAGTTAACCGATGATCTAAATACGGTTATCACTGTTATATAACGATTTCTGTCACGTTCTGAAATAGGTGACAGTTTTAATGAAAGGCTTGGGGCGAAAGTTCCAAGCCTTTTTTATGCACTTGATTAGGTGTTTTGTAAACGTTTAACTGACGAAATAAAGGGGCAAATCGCTGGGAGAAAATAAAACAACGCATCAATAAATTATACGGTAAAACCTTAAAGCAAAAACTCCATTTTGAGCACAAAATTTCACGACAGATAACTAGGGCGTGTTGATCTTTTCGGTATGAAAAACAAACAGTATGAAGATAAGGTATAATTGAATTCGCCAGAAAACTTTACACCGAACCTACATGCCAAGATTAATGTTAACAGACGGGACATGGAATGTCTTATCAAAAGTAATGTACTTAAGTGGTCGAATTTATAATAAGCCCGACCATAGAAAAACGCTCGAAGGCATACTGTATAAGATGCGCACAGGTATTCCATGGCGAGATTTACCTTCTGATTTTGGCAGTTGGAGTGCTATCTACAGACGATTTAATTTATGGTCCAAAAAAGGGATTTTGAATTGACTGTTTCGCGTATTATCTCGTGATGCAGACATGGATTGGGTCTTCATTGATGGCAGTATTGTTAGGGCTCATCAACATAGTTGTGGTGAAAGAACCGCTGACAATGAATCAATTGGAAAGAGCCGAGGTGGAAACGCTACGAAAATTCATCTTGCAGTCGATAGCGGAGGGTTGCCTGTTTATTATGAATTATCCTGTGGAAATACGCATGATATCGTCCATGCAGAGTCACTCGTAGCTAATTGCCCAACAAGTAATATTGTCATCGCACATAAAGGCTACGACAGTGAAAAACTGAGAGCGTTTGTTCGTGATAATAACGCTACACCCGCTATTCCACGTAAGGGCAACAGTTTAGTAGGCAATGAAGATATTGACTGGTGCATGTACAAATATCGGCACTTGGTTGAGAATACATTTGGCCGTATTAAGCAATAATATAGAGGGATAGCCACACGGTATGAAAAGCTTGAACGAAATTATCATTCAATGCTCGCTTTAGCATTTACTATGATGTGGCTACCAATGTGGGCTGATTAATATATGTACTACAAAGATCAACAGACCCTAAAAATACGAATACAGATGTTTACTTTTGTGGCCCGAGTAGTCCGTGGCAAAGGGGAACAAATGAAAATACAAATCGCCTATTAAGGTAGTACTTCCGCAAAAAGACAAGTCTACATGGCTTTGACCAAAGTTATTTAGATAAAGTCGCTAATAAACTAAATAATCGACCAAGAAGGATATTAAACTATTTAACTCCTAATGATATGATTAAAAACCATGTTGCACTGAGCACTTGATATCACCACCACCTCTTTTAATATTTTGATGCGCTCAGACTGGCTTTGAATAAGCTGTTCTTGCTCTGCTAACTGAGCACGAAGCAATTCAATTTCAGTCAGATTTTCAGAAGAGGAAGTCACAATGCAAATAGTCTTTAAGACCTTGTTTTAACTGTGCTTATTGTATCAAAGTAGGTGGTTTTTTTGCTAAAAAACCAACTCAAATTGCAATTTTTTATGGGGTTTCATCAGGTTAATATCATAGCCATCGAGTAACCAATTAAGTTGTTGCCCCGTTAAGTTCACCAGCTCATCAGGACGCTTGGGCCACTTAAATTTATCCTCAGCTAACGCTTTGTAATACAGTACAAAGCCATTATTTTCCCAGAATACGCATTTGATTTTGTTACGCTGTTTATTGGTGAACGCATACAGCTCACCACTAAACGGGTTGTGGCCAAATTCTTGCTTCAATCAAAGTGCTTAAGCCGCGATGAGACTTGCGAATATCAATCGGCTCACAATATAAATACACGCGCGGTAAATGGGCAGCAGGTCGCATTGTTGGTTGCATCAGCGCAGGTACTCCGGTACTCCAACAATTGCGCCGCAACCGCAGCGTTCATTGCATCGATGCCACCCAGTACAATGCCGTTAGGTAAGGTGATACAAAGCGATGATGCGCTCTCAGACGTTGTTGCCAACTGAGCCACAGCAAATTCTGTTACCAGCAATGCAAAAATGATCCACTTCCAATAACTAAATTGATTTTTGTCGAGCTCGTGAGCACGGCAATAGTGTGCTTGCGAGTCGCCGGTTTGTTGCCATGCATCGATATGATGCTGCCAATGTTGAGTATGTGACATATTGAAACTTCGATAAGTAATGACTGACGTCATTATCAAGGCTCAGATTAAATTTGGAATAACGCGGAGTAATGAGCGCTTACTAATGTTTAATTATAGTCATCAATATAATAGCCGTTTATCTACCAGAGCACTTTATTCAGTATTTTCGGTTGACTCAGGGTTAAATGCTAAAGATAATGCGAATTGTTATCATTACTTTAATTTTTAAGGGAAATATAGACAAATGAGCTTTAACGAAAAACACTACCTGCAGAACACTACATCGAAATACGCATCAACTCCCTGTTTTAATAAATACCAAAATCGATACACTTTAGCTTTAGCTGTCACAGCCGCTCTTTATGGACAAGCGCTTGCAGCGCAAGAAACTAAAGATATACATAAAGACAACCAAGGTATGGAAATTATCGAGGTGAAAAACTCACCTTTTTCAAGTCAAAACCCTACTAGAATACCACTGTCAGCCAAAGAGCTACCACAGTCTGTTACGAGTATTTCGCGCGAACTGATGGATTTAAGCGGCATTACTGACATAAACGATATAATGCTAAATGTACCAGGCGTGAATGTCACAAAATATGACAGTCAACGTCCACTTTACTTTGCTCGAGGCTTTCAAATTACCGACTTCCAAGTAGATGGCATTCCAACTTATAGTGGCTCAACCAATCAAGAATACGACACCTCACTCTATCAACAAGTCGAAGTGATCCGTGGTGCCAATGGCCTATTAAATGGTGTTGGTTCACCTTCGGCCACGGTTAATATGATACGAAAACGCCCAAAGCAAGAGTTCGACGCGTCTATATCTGCAGGCATTGGCTCATGGGATCGACGCCGTGGTGTTGCTGATATTTCTTTACCCCTAACCGCAGATGGCAGCGTTAGAAGTCGCCTAGTCGTTGCTTATCAAGATTCTGATAGTTATCTTGAGCGTTATCAAGAAGACAAGTTAGCTATGATGGGCATTATTGAAGCCGACATAACCCAAAACACAACAGTATCGCTGGGTTATCAAAACCAAGATAATAATCCTGTTGGCAGTACATGGGGTACCATCCCAATTTTTGCCAGTGATGGTAACGAAGCAAACTTACCCGTTACTACCAGCTATGCGCCTAAGTGGACAAAATGGCAGCGAGAATCATCGACTGTATTTGCTGATATAAACCACCACTTCAATGACTATTGGCAACTACGTGCTGCACTAAACCACACCGAGGGTGAGGTTGAAAGTTTACGTGTTTATGCTTCTGGTCTTCCTGATCGAGACACTGGCGAAGGGGTATTCTTGCGAGGTGCAGTAGGCTCCACTGAGGACACTCGTGACAGCCTAGATTTATACCTGACAGGCAGTTATAACCTATTTGAGCGCGAACATGAACTTATGTTCGGTCTCAACATTAGTCAACATGAATCAACAAGTTTAGGTTACTCTTCGCTATCTGACTGGTCTTATAATATACCAAATGCATGGGATTATAATGGTGAGGCTCCGAAACCCAGCTATGAAACCACAGGGGCATACAGAACAAGCAAAACTGATCAATATGGTTTTTATGCAGCAACACGCTTTCGGGTAACCGACACTTTATCTTTTGTCGGTGGCGCACGGGTTACCTCTTGGGAAACAGGCACCGACAATTATGATACAGACTCTGCATATACCAATACGACTGGTGACTATAAAGTAAGTAACGAAATTACGCCTTATGTAGGTATTGTTTATGATCTGACACCAGCAACCAGCCTTTATACAAGCTACACAGATATTTTTACACCACAAAACTACAAGGATAAAAATAATAACTTGCTTGCACCAGTACTCGGTAGCAACTTAGAAGTAGGTATTAAGAGTGAATTTTATGATGGTCAACTTATGGCAACCTTTGCCATATTTAATACCAAACAAGATAATTACGGTGTACGAGATCTAACCCAACCAGATTATTCATTGCCAGACGGAAGTTCTGCTTATAAAGGTGTTGATGGCACTGAAAGTAAAGGGGTTGAAATTAGTTTAAGTGGCCGTATCAGCAATGAATGGCTGATAAATGCTGGATACACCTATGTTGACACTACTCGAAATGAAAACGACCGCATTTGGACTAACTTGCCAGAACACTCAGTTCAACTCTCAACGCATTATCAATTCACGGGTACACTAGAAAATTTAAATATTGGTGGTGGCGTTAATTGGCAAAGTGAAATCACTGGGTATGGTGTAAATCACCCGCTAGAAAGTGAAGGAGTAACTTACCAACAGGGTGCTTACATGTTGGTTAATTTATACGCTAACTGGCGCTTTAATAGCTCATGGAATGCAACACTAAGTGCAACAAATATAACTGACGAAAAATATTGGGCTAATATTGATTTTGCCAACTACGGTGAGCCTCAAAATATCGACTTTACAATTAAATGGACGTATTAACTCAATAAACCATAATAAATACCACGCGATTTTATAATCGCGTGGTATCAAATAACTAGGGGCTGTTGATCTTTGTAATACATATATCAATCAGCTCATATTGGTAGCCACATTATAGTAAATGCTAAAGCGAGAGGTGGGTGATGATGATTTTACCGACCTAATGCCGTGGAATGTGCAGCTAGACTTCGATTATAACGGAGCGCACTGCTTAAATGCGCGCTACATACCTATCGACTTCACCCCCATTTTGGGCGTTTTTTAGCGCGTCGAGCGCTGAGTATTCACTTTTACATCAATATTTTACTGGTTGAATAACAATAAAATCGCAGGCTTGAGAGCGCCAAACCGACTCACTGGTTGTTATTTTAACGCGTAAATCAGCCTTAAATTAGGTAAAGAATTGCCTTACCATATAATAAAAAAGTGTATTTTTTCACTTTTTCATCTCAGCTTTTTAGCTGCTAACACCCTATAAAATTTCCATATTGAGACACAGTGAATCCTTTTTTATGGGCATTAATTGATACGTTGGTATATTAAAAAGTGAATTTTTACACTTTTTTATCTCAGACTTTTGCTGTGCTAGCGTGTCGTAAATGGCCATATTGAGACACTTTTCACTTGCATTTTTCACGATTAAAACTGTCTCAAATGTTAAAAATTAGACGTTTTTCTGTCTCATTTAAAAAGCTAAATCGCGCGCAAGGCCTTGCTGTATAAGGGTTTGAGGGTAGAGTGGTGTTTTCTTCTAATAGTAGGAACTATTGGATGAGGTTTTTATTTAAATTTCAATGGTTTACGTGGTTTTAGCCGTGTTTAATGATTGTTTAAAGTAAAGTGGTTTATAGTTAAACCTCTGATTTAAATTGGTTTAATTTTAAATGAAGGCCAAATTCAGGCCTCTATTTAAAAAACAACCTATAAAGAGTTTATATAGTTAGTAAATATGAACAGGACAGCTCGTCCTAAGTCCATGTTGTTAGGTAATAGAGCTCAGTGTGCTTCTTTGCATTGGCCGTTATCAATAGAAAAAATGAGTAACCGGTAGCACAGGGCTGAAGCGCAGCACTTTGCTCTTTATGTTAAACAGCTAATGAGCCCTGCTTCAATAAATCCATAAAATCATTAGTGGATTTAATTTTAAGATCTATTTTCATGAAGTCAGCCATATCATAAACAGAGCTATTAACATTACTCTTGTTATCAATTGCCTTTTCCATATTCTCAGTGATGCTTCGAAATTTTAATCTATCTTGTGCTAACTTTTCTATTGATGCAGTTTCGAAAGCATCCGTGTTTTCTTTAATTTGCTGGATACGCATATCAAATACCTCGCTAACGCGCTTAGTACGTATCTCATCTTTTACAGAGAACAGATCTAACTTGTCTAAGCCCCAGACAACAATTGTTGAGGCAACGCCACTTAATAATGCCAAAGCAATATCTTTAATAAAGTTATTAGGCATTGCTGACATAATCGTAGATTCAAAGTGGAAAACAACAAAGGTAACTACCGTTGATGCAAATAACTTTAAAATAGCATCAGCTTTTTGTGCAGCTGACATTTCTTTAGAGGGTGCATTTAGAATTTTAATTGCTCCTACTAATGCAGCAAACCCTTCAGAAATAATTTTCATTAGTGATTTGAATAGCCCAGTAACTAATCCTAAAATACCCTCAATAAGTACTTTAAAAAAGTTATTGAAGAAGTCTTTAGCGCCTTGTATTAATGTAGGGAGCACCTTAGCTTTCACATATTGGGTGATTCTGTTAAGTCTAAATTTTAGTCCCTCGAGTATTGAGTTTTCTCCCACACCTTTATCAAAGCCAAATTTAATCGCATCATTTAATTCATAAAAAAGGGGTTTAATAAACAAAATAACAGCATGACCGATAGCTTGATATCCTGTTTGTTCGCCTGCTTGTAACCCTGACTTTTCCAGTACTGCGGTTTTATTGTTTTTTACAGTATTCAATGCTGCTTCTTGGGATTTTTTGAAGTTAGCTTCCGTTGCTTTTTTCTCTAATTTAATGCCCTTTTCTAAACTTCCTTTTGGAAATTTATCATTAATACCATCTAAGTCTTTTTGTTCTGAGGTGGTTATTTCCCCAGTCGATTTTTTCTTCTCTAATACTGTTTTTTTGTATTTTATCTGTGAAAAAGTACCAGCGCCTTTTGAGGTATTTTGAGATGTACTTATTGAAGCAAGGTTTGCATCATGATTGACAATATCTTTCATATCATTTTTAGTTAAAAATACATTATTACCAAACTTTTCATGATAAGCGTGCGCAGATTCGAGGTGATCTGTATTTACGTCCTTGTGCGGAGATACCTCTTTAGCATTACGTTGTAACTTTCGGCCATCTATTTCGCTCGTTATCGAACCATCAGCATTCGTATTATTTTCTTTATGTTTTTTTAGTTTATGAGCTTGAACATTTCCTCTTTTATTTGCTTCAGTTTGGCGTAAAGCTTCTAGCTGGTGCTTACTCGATAGTGTGGGTATATCTGCTGTAGTCGTGTCTTCATACTTAAACTCCTTGATATCTTTCCACACCCTTGAAGCAGTCAAACCTGTTTTATTAAGCTTTAGGTCTTTATGGGTAATAATACTATCTAATAAACTTATCCCCAGTGGGCTAACTAATTCATCTATAACATTATCTTTATTTTCAAACTCTTCATAAATACTATTTAGTACTTCCAATGATGATTGTTGATCATGTAACTCCATATCAATCAATGTTTTACTTACCTGTAAAGGGGAAGAGCCTTCTAACCTTCCCATCACTGACTCTGTAGTCAGTGATGGTTGACTATATTTGTTTGACTGCGCCATTTAAGACTACTCCATTTTATGCTGCTAAGACTTGAATTGACTCAGTCTTTTTGAATAATTTCTCAGCTGCACTTTTGTCATTTTTAACCACTTCACCTGTATCGCTGATATACCCTAAAATAGCCATTTCCTTTAAAACAATAGAAAGATTAAACAGGGCTTGAAACTCTTCAATATGAACGATAGGAATAAGCCTAAAATCTAACTTAAGTGTAAATAAATGGTCGGAATTAGATTGCTGTTTAAAGCGCTGTGTCTGAATGCCATATTCAAAACGATCAAGCAACTTGCTATAGTTTTTAATTAATACATTAAAGTACTCAACAACAGTATCAATTGATGTAGCGACCACTTTTAGCTGCTTCTTGTGTGCTGTCATTTTGATGATTTCTTCATCAATGCGCTTTTCTTCTTCTTGAACTTGCAGCAATGATTGCTTTGCTGCTTTTCTTGAAAAAATCCCCAACGTTAATATATGTCCTGCAGCTGCAATAAAACTCATATTATTAAAGTCGATCAGGAATAATTCATTCTTATTACGTCCTCCGGTTTTCTTTTTAACTTCTAATATCCCATCATCAAAGAGCTCTTCAAATGGTTGCCCTTTGACTGTGACATTTGTGAGTCTGTTAGCCATAGTGGTAAAACGTTTAAATTGAATATTATAAATATCTGCTTTGAACGAATTAATAGTGCTCACTTTGTCTTTAATATCATCACTAATTTCTTTGACAGCTTTCTCGTACTCGAACTTTGCTTTATCATATTTTTCGGTTATTTCAGCATAAAGCTTTTCTGCTTTTTCAAAAGTTGTTTTACCAGTTACGGCTCCCCATGCTTTAGAGCACTTCTCTTTTACCGTTGTAACTATTTCAGATACCGTTTCAACCGTTTTGCGATAAACATTTTTTGCTGCGCTCCATAGTTTGCTTCCCCAGCCCATACATTACCCCTTATTCAATATGTTGTAACCTTCATTAACCAGATCTGTCATGGCTTCAACCCAGCGTTGAATTTTTCTGATTTCATAATTATCTATATCAAAGGCTAAACCAATTTTATCCATGTATTGTGCTTCTGCATCACATACTTCACCATCGGCTAATAAAATACCAAAAAGCTCAATGAGTAGAATGCGCTTATTACGTGTTTCTGATTTAGCTAAAACTTTTATTACTGAATCTATTCTTTCTTGCTTTTCAAGAGAGTACTTTGGCAATTCACATTCATAAACAAATGACTGAAATATTTCTTTTTCCTCCTCTTTTAATTCACCGTTTAACCCCATTGCGTAGTAGGCTAATTCTAGAAAATTCTTTTTCTCACCAATTGATAATTCACTTAGATACATTGTCGGCTCCAGATTTAGTATACTTTTTCTATTTTTTTAGGGGTTTTGGTTGTAGTGCTATAAATGTATTCATTGCGTTTATTTATCTCGCCAGCTTTGTCATATTCATATTCAAAGGTAATTTCTCCCTTATCATTAAATTCAACGCCTTTTGAAATTTTTCCTTCTTTATCGAAAAGCATTCGATATTTCAATACATCACCGGCTAAAGTGTCACTACTCCGTTTAATCCCTTTTTCATAATTAAAGCGAGTAATTTGTCCTGTATTTTTGTCTGTCATCTGTACAACTTTGCAGTCACCTAAATACTTTTCAAAGTCAGAAGTATCGATCTTTAAGTTTTTTTGTTTAGCTATGTTGCTAGTAATTTCACTTAAATTCTCTACTCTGATAGTTTGAATCAAACTAGATAATTGCTCAAAAGCAGATGTCCTTTCTTGTTTAGTTTTAAATGATTGAGCTTTTAATTCTTTATCTAACTCTCTGCTTAGCGAACCGACTTTGTTTGATAAGTGCTCGTATATTTCACTGGCTTGTTTCTGAGTTGATACACTATTATCTTTTTGTCCTTGGTTTAGTGCCGTAAAATATTTAGCTGAGCTAGTTTCAATAACTTCTAAATTAGAAGTAAGCAGTAGTTTTATTTCTTTGCTTAGTGCTTTGTTTTCATTGCGTAGGTTGCTTTGCTCGTCAGAAAAATGGCTTATAGAAGTTGAAATGTGTTGAGTTGCGTCAACTAAAAATTGTTTATAAGATTCGAAATCATTTGCACTTCTTTCAGTCAGATCTATAAACTGTTTCTTATAATTGAAAAGAGTTTCGTTAAAGTTATCTATAATTAATTTTTGTAAATCTGTGTTAGCTTTTAAGCTTTCAGTTTGCTTATTAATAACGTCATCAATGCGCAAATTAGTTGATGCAGATAGGTCATTTAGCGCTTTTAATAAGCTATTATAGTCTTTCGAGCTTTTCTCAGAAATACTTGTGTTCATCTGTTTAGTTTTGTTTAAAAGTATCCCCAGCAATATGAGCAAGATTAAACCTTGCGCCACAGTTGCAATAAATACATACATCAAATTAATTTCCATATAAGCCTCTGTTTTTTAAAATTATGATTGATTTAAGTAGTTTTGGTATCTACACGTAGCTTGTCATTCAAACTTAATGGTGAAATAACTACGACGTGGGGTAACCAATATTTAATAGTTGGTAGAATCTGTTTTTCGTGTGCGACCATGGAGGTTATAACCAGGCTACTATCATCACATGTTTTTGTTATTTCTTGCTCTGGTAGCAATTGGCGTCGAGTAAAGTAACCTGCAACGTTGGCACTAATTTTTAGAATAACTTCAAATTTAGTTTCACTAAAAAATACTCCTTCATCTTCCTCTATTGCAGAGAGTATATTTTGCTGCAGAGTAAATGATTCACGTTGCTCTAAAATGTGATTGACTTCAGATAGATGAAATGTTTTTAAGGTATTGTTATCTAGCGCAGCTAAGTACCAAACCCCCTTGTTGTTAACTAATCGATATGGGTGAATGCTCGTGTATTGTTTGTCTTTATAGCTAAAGCTAATACACTTTTTGTGCTCAATGATTATTTCAAGTTTATTTAGATTGGATTCAACTTTATGCTTTGGCTCATGACAGTGGCCTTTAATAATAAATGGGTTATTAATCGCTTTAGATAAAATTGAACAAATGAAGCTGGTATCTAAGCTTGGATAAAGCGCTTCAATACCTGATATAACTGCGAAGTGACGTAGAACCTTTGGTGAAAGTCTACCTAGCGCTGAAGGGGATAAGCTGTATTGTCCTTTACTTTCAAGCATAGGCAATAAACTCAGGCGCTCATTTAAGTCGCATTGGAGCGTACGAATGCTTTCATTAAACTCTTTTGCAAGTGAAGTAATGCTAATCGTTTTTGCATCGTTTAATTTGGTCATAATACTTGCGAGTCGCTCTGCAAGCTTAACTTCTGTGGAAGAATTCAAATCACTACATCCTTGTAATTTATAAATTTCAAAGTACATCATTCGTGCAAGGTTTTAAAGACCTGATTAGAATAATTTTAAAATAAGTCGTTATCGTGCTGCTAAGCTAATGATTAAATTAAAGCTAGGAAGCTGCCAAGTACCTCACATTTATATAAATGCGGCGATAAAGAGCACCTTGAAATCCCAGTCTACTTGATAGGCAGTTTGATGTTGTTGGGCCAGATAGCGTGTGGTGCGGTGATGTTACGTATAGTGTGATCGGAGTTCAGCATTAGCATGGAGTGCTTAAATGAACCACGAGTCTATTTGAAATTCATAAACGAAATGGCAAGAGCTAGCTTGTTTATGGCGCTGTCAGGTTGTGCAGGTGGCTGAGTCTGAGCGGCAGTGACTTATTGTATGCTAATAAGGTGATGTAACTCGCTGACAACGGGGAGTGAGGTGAATTCGTTAAGCCAATATGCTCCTCAAGGCTGAGAAGTGGACGGATGAAGAACATGAGTCTATTAATCCGCATCTATGGGCTGAAATGTCGCCATTGCCTACACGAATTATGAGGCAATATGGCGCAGTAAACAGTTACAAGTATGGATGTTGTTACCAAGTTGTTAGGCTAAATGTAGGGGGGTAATAAGGGAGCTAGTGCATTATTATAACTCTGCACTTGCACGCCATCGTGTTTACATGGGGAATGACGAAAAGAACAAATGAGCATATGGCAGTAAGGTGGATGCTTATAAAGTGTTTGAAAAGATGTTATGTAGGGCGATCCTCTAAAGGGGGGGGGATGAACTTTTAAAAGCAGCCAGGGAAATACCCTCTCCGTAGGAAAGTCGCTTGTTTCTACACAAAAAAGTAGCCTAGATCGTATGAGTATGCCGCTCTGCTGAATTTAGTATTTATACATACTTTAAATTATTTTAAACACAATTTAAGCCCGGCCACGCAGTGCAGAAATACAGCTTGCGAGGATCACAAATCCTAAAGACATTTTAAACGCCAATGAAACGGTACTCATTAATGCGGGGCTATTTTGCGCTGAAAAAGTACTGTCTCCAAGGTAATACTGCACAATTAAGTTGATTAAGCTCATACCAAATAAATTACCAATCGTGCGTGACAAATTCATTGAAGAAGATGCGACACCTAGCTCGCTTTTATCTACTGCGCCCATAATGGCATTGTTATTTGGGGTCGAAAATAAGCCAAAGCCAATGCCCAATAATAGCAGTGAGCCGCTAATATAGGTTGTACTTGAACTAACCGACAGCTGTGATAGTAGAAAAAAGCCAATCATAACAATGATACAGCCTAATGTGGCAAGTAAGCGTGGTTGTATTTTATCGGCAAATTTACCTGCCAGTGGCGCCATGATAGCCATTGAAACGGCTTGGAGTAATACTATTTTCCCAGCATGTGCGGGGCTTAATCCTTTAATGTATTGCAAGTATAAACTTAACAAAAAGGCCAGTGAAAAGTTACTGGCATACATTAAAAATGACGTAGACAGTGAGAGGCTAAATACACGGCTTTCTAAAAACATTTGTACCCTAATGAGTGGCCGCCGGCTGCGACTTTGATGAACAATAAATAACATCAAAAAGGTGATTGAAAGTAATGTTAAAAGCCAGCCTGACATACGTGGTAAATCACTTAACCCTAATACTAAGCACAGTGCGAAAAGCGAGAAGATAACGGTGCCCCACCAGTCAAACGGTGATTTTTTATCGTTTTTCCACTCACCCTGTAAAAACAATTTAATGGTAATGAGCAGCATAAGTACCAGTGGGATCTGCGAGTAAAACACGGCGCGCCATCCCCACATTTCAGTAAGCCAACCACCCATTGCCGGGGCTGCGCTGAGCCCTATATACACACATGCCGCAGAGGTGCCCAGTGCCATCCCTCGTTTATTATCAGGTGTGACAGAGGTTATGATGGCAACGCCGATACCAAAAATCATGGCGCCTGCGGCTCCTTGTATAAAGCGCCAAAAAAGCACCCACTCAATCGATGTTGCCAGCGCACACATAAGCGAGGCCAGCGCATTTAAGGCTAAACCAGAAGCATATACGCGTTTGCGGCCATAGTTGTCTGCTATTTTTCCGCACGGTAGCATAAACATGACGCTACTGAGTAAATACAAGGTGGGCATCCACGCGATCATTTTCGCGCTCGCATTTAAATCTTCAGCGAGATTTGGGATCGCTATGTTAACGCCTGCCATGCCAAGTGGCCCTATGATAGAGCCGCTACAAACGATAATAAGTGCAATGGTAGTCGAGGGAAGTTTAAACAAGAAGAGTCCTTTTATTTACTAGTCTTAAAAATGATACGTGTAGATATTTGCTTGTAAAGGCTTTGATGTCGTTGAGAGCGAAGCAATGACTTTAGGTCAGTATAATTGCGTGATTCCCCCAAACAGGTGATTATTTACCAGGTTGGCATACTTGCATCTGGCTCAGAGTATCATTCCAGAGAAAGCGACAGCGCTTATATGTGCTACGCATTATGACTAAAAAAGGGAGGAAGATCTTTATGATTTGAAAATTAAAATGTTCAATATTAAATGCTGTTTAATAAAAGTTTTCATTGTGGATAATTGAACGAAATGGCAGCTTTACACACTGTGTACTAAGACTTCATTTACCTATGGTTAATTTTTATTATTTAGCGATTTCCACGAATGTTTTTTCTCCTAAAATTTCGCGATATTTATTTGCGAGCGCATTTTTCGCATCATCATCGCCATGCACTATTTTTATATGGTTGGGCTTTTTACGCATGCCGGTTACAAATTTTATTAACCCATTTTGATCTGCGTGGGCGCTGTAGCCGCTTATAGTGTGTACTTTGGCGTTTATGATAATGCGAGTGTCGTTTACAAATACATAGCCGTTACGAGGGCCATAGGTTTGTATATCATGCCCTAATGTGCCGCGTCCTTGATAGCCTACAAACAGTATGTCGGTGGTTTTGTCACTTAAAAAACGCGCTAGGTAATTTACAATGCGCCCGCCGGTGCACATGCCGCTGGCGGCTAAAATAATGGCGGGGGTTTGGCGAGTGGCTAAGTAGTTAATAATGGCCACATGCTCTTTATGAGTGTCGATTGTGGTTAGGTTTTTAAAGTCGAGCGGGTGGCGGCCTTTGGCAACTTTGCGTTTGGCTTCAGCGTCCCATAAATGTTTAAAATTTCTGTACTGCTCAGTAAAATTTGCCGCCATGGGGGAGTCTAGTATTACGTGTATGCTGTGCCATGGTGAGTTTTTAGGTGCGCTGTGAATTAACTGCTCTAGTTCGTAAAGTAGCTCTTGGGTGCGACCTATACTAAACGCGGGCACGAGTACTACGCCGTTATCGGCAACCGCACCTTCGATTACTTTTTTTAATGTTTGAGTACGCTCTTTACGCCCTTGATGGTTTTTATCGCCATAGGTCGATTCAATGACTAGAGTGTCGGCTTTATACGGCGGCTTAGGTGTGGGTAATAGGGGAGTATAGGGCGCGCCTAGATCGCCAGAAAACACCACGCGATGCGTACTTTTACCTTGTGTGTTGTTAGAAGTGGTTTTAGTGCTTTTGTTCTCAAGAATGTCAATTTCAACATAGGCTGAACCTAAAATGTGCCCGGCTCGCTGAAACCGTGCTTTGGCTGTTTGGGTATTTTCAGCATTACTAACGCTTGGATTGATAGGTAAGTTAAACCAGGTTTTAAAATCAACCGCAACAATGCGCCTAGCTAATAAGCTTAAACAGGCTGCAATTATTTTAGGATCGCGTGTTACCCCTACTTTTAATGCATCTTCTATTACCAGTGGTAATAAACTGGCCGACGCTTTAGTGGTGTAAATAGGCCCTTTAAATCCCGCAGCCAATAAATACGGTATGCGCCCCACATGATCAATATGGCAATGAGTAACAATTAATGCCGTAACATTAGTTATATCAAACCCAATAGCTAAATCAGTTTTTGAATCCTCCCCCTGAAATAGTCCACAATCAATGAGTATTGATGTGCTGTTATTTATCACTAGTTCATGGCACGAACCGGTAACGCCATTAACAGCCCCATGATGCAGTATTTTCATTGTTCGTCCTTGTATGCTTAAAAAGGGCGGTGATCTACTTTTAGCCGTAACTTTCAATTAAAGATGAAAGCAGCTTTTAAGTGTTTTAACGTATTGTTTGTAACAGCTTAGTTTTAATTAGTTTAAATGCAAGGGTAGGTAATGGGTTGCGATTAGTTTTCAGTTAGAAATAAAAATAAGGGCAGAGTGTGTTGCTAGTGTGTTTTTTGCACTTTTCAATTTGCCTATAATTTAGCCTTAACTATACTTTTAGCTGATATAGAATATTTTAAATATTAGGGATGAATATGAAGGTAACAGTTGTAGGTACTGGTTATGTTGGTTTGTCGAACGCCATGTTACTAGCCCAGCATAACGAGGTTATAGCACTTGATATAGATGAGCAAAAAATAGCCCTTTTAAATAATAAGCAATCGCCGATAGTCGATTTTCATATAAGTGAATATTTACAACGAGATGATATAAATTTTACTGCAACAACTAATAAAAGCATGGCGTACTGCAACGCTGACTTTATTATTATAGCGACCCCTACCGATTACGATACCCACACTCATAATTTTAATACCAGCTCTGTTGAGGCCGTGATAAACGACGCTTTGGCTTATAATCCTCACGCGGTAATAATTGTTAAATCGACAGTGCCAGTGCGTTTTACGCAGCGGATGAAAGCGCAGCTGGGCGTAGACAATATTATATTTTCTCCTGAATTTTTACGTGAAGGTAAGGCGCTTTACGATAACCTACACCCATCACGCATTGTGGTTGGTGAGCAAAGTGAGCGTGCTGCTGTATTTGCTAATTTACTTAAGCAAGGGGCGATTAAACAAGATATAGCAGTGTTGTTTACTGAGTCGACCGAAGCTGAAGCCATTAAATTATTTTCAAATACCTATCTTGCAATGCGGGTCGCATATTTTAACGAACTTGATACGTATGCCGAAGCGCATGGATTAAATAGTAAACAAATTATACAAGGGGTTGGACTTGACCCTCGCATTGGTAATCATTATAACAATCCATCGTTTGGCTATGGTGGCTATTGTTTGCCAAAAGATACCAAGCAGTTATTAGCAAATTATAAAGACATACCCAACAATATGATTTGCGCTATTGTTGATGCCAATACCACACGTAAAAATTTTATAGCGGATTCAATTATTAAACGAAATCCTAAAGTCGTTGGAATTTACAGGCTCGTTATGAAAACGGGATCTGATAACTTTAGAGCGTCTGCTATTCAAGGGATCATGAAGCGAATTGCAGCCAGTAATGTGCAAATGGTGGTGTATGAGCCAGAGCTTAAAGAAGATGTTTTTTATAACTCTCGCGTTATTAGAAACTTAAATGAATTTAAACAAATATCTGATGTAGTTGTTTCTAACCGTATGGTTGAAGAGTTGAGTGATATTACAGATAAAGTATACACACGCGATTTATTTGGTAGTGATTGAAAGTAAATAGCAGATAGCAGGTAGCAAGTGGTCAGGCAGAAATAAGAGTTGAAAGAGCCAGCTAAAGGTTCAAGGGCAGTGGTCAGGTTTTAGTCATAAATAAAGAGCAGAGTAGTGTTTGATAGTGTGACTTTATAACATTTGATTACTACGATTTTAAACAAAAACACCGCGTTTAAATAAACGCGGTGTTTTTTTGAAGTCTGATTGCTGACCTCTAGTATCTGCTTACATTATACTTTTTGAAAAGCGTCTTGTAGTGGTGGTACTACTTGCTTTTTACGGCTCAGTACGCCGTCTAGCCATACTTTTCCGTCTGCTGGTTTTTCACCATAAGCTTGCTCTACTAGGTTTGCGTCGTCTGATGCAATTAGCATTTCTGAGCCTTCTTTCATGATGTCGGTAAGCAGTAAAAATACTGAGTGGCGGTTACCTTCAGTTTTAAGCTTGGCGATATCGGTCGCTAAATCAGCTTTAATATCGTCAAATACTGCAAGGTCGATCACTTCTAGCTGGCCTATACCTACTAGGTTGCCGTTCATGTTAAAGTCTTTAAAGTCGCGCATAACCAGGTCGCGTATAGGCGTGTCGGCAACTGCCGATTTAACGCGAAACATCTCCATGCCGAGCTCTTTAGGATCGTCAATACCAGCTATTTCTGCTAGCGCTTCAACACATTTAATATCAGCGGTAGTGCACGTTGGCGATTTAAAAATAACGGTGTCGCTTAAAATAGCACACATCATAATACCGGCGATGTTTTTAGGGATTTCTACATTGTAAAAATCGTACATCATTTTAATTATGGTGTTTGAACAACCTACAGGGCGGATCCAGCACTCTAGTGGTGCTGATGAGGTTAGGTCGCCAAGCTTATGGTGATCTACCACGCCGACTATGCGAGCTTGGTCTATATCATCGGGTGCTTGGGTTTTTTCTGTGTGGTCAACAATATACACATCTTCGCCGGCGTAGCTAAGCTTTAGCTCTGGCGCTTCGAAACCAAATTTATCAAGAATAAACTGAGTTTCTGGTGAAACTTCACCAAGACGCGTTGGAATGGCTGGTTCATTAATTTGGTTTTTTAAATAAGCGAGTGCAATTGCGCCGCATATTGAATCTGAATCTGGGATTTTATGGCCTACTACATACATTGACATTGATGAAACTCCTAAAAATTTGCGCGTATTCTAACAAAGTATAGTGGATTTAACATATAGACAGTGTAATTAAGTTTTGGTTACACTTTAAACTATTGAGCTAATTAGGAACATCGAGCATGCAATTAAGCCGTAAAGGTTGGAACAACGTTATTATTTTTTCGATGTTGATTATGATCTTCTTTTTAAATGGTTGGCACAAAGATATTGGTGGTAGTAATAACGAGCCGGTACTGCAACCAGTGTTACCAATACAAAGTTTTGTATTAACGTTGAGTTTTGTTGATCAAAAAATTGAACGTATAGGCACAAGCTGGCGTACAACCGCATTACAAACCGATGTGCCGCTTACTTGGCAAGGTACGGAGCAGCAGCTAGGCGAACTGGTTAACTTATGGCAAAGTGCTCAGCTTATGTCGGTTCATGAGTCAGTTGTGTTTAATCCTAATGCACCACTCTCGGTAGCTACCCTTGAACTGGCGGGCGAACCATTACCTTGGGTGTATTTACTTTACAAGGGCGATGGCCAGTATTATTTACTCGAAAAAAATAGTCAGCGTGTATTTGCGCTTGATTTAGCCGTAGTTAAACAGTTGTTTCCTAGCTCAACCCCGAGCGAACAATAATCTTTATAATAAAGTGAGTGTATAAATGCCTGAATTACCAGAGGTAGAAGTAAGCCGCATGGGCATAACCCCGCATGTTTTAAACCAAGTTGTTACTAAGGTAAATATTCATAATGGCAGCATGCGTTGGCCGGTACCTGACGATGTATATCAGTTAACGGGTTTAACCGTAACGGGCGTTGAGCGCCGTGCAAAGTATTTGTTATTGCATTGTGAGTTAGGCGCTACTATTTTGCATTTAGGTATGTCGGGAAATTTACGCGTAGTAAGTGCTAACGAGCCACTTAAAAAACACGATCATATAGAATTTATTTTTGCTAACGGTAAAGCGCTGCGCTTAAACGATCCGCGCCGCTTTGGTTGTTGCCTATGGCAAGCGCCGGGCTCAGTTCATAAGTTACTGGCAAAGCTTGGGCCTGAGCCGCTTACGGACGAATTTTTTGCGAAACAGGTATATCAGCAATCACGCAATAAAAAAGTGCCGGTAAAACAATTTATAATGAATAACGCTATTGTCGTAGGGGTCGGTAATATTTACGCTAACGAATCATTATTTAAAGCAGGAATAGACCCTCGCCGCGAAGCCGGTAAAGTATCACTGAAAAGTTTTGAAGCGCTTATCCCTATAATTAAAGACACGCTAGCCGCAGCAATAACCCAAGGTGGCACCACCTTAAAAGATTTTGCCCAAAGCGATGGGAAACCGGGTTACTTTGCTCAGCAACTTTTAGTGTACGGTCGCAAAGGGCAACCTTGCTTGGTGTGTAAAAGCGAATTACAAGAAGTTAGGTTAGGGCAAAGAAGTACTGTGTTTTGTGGGAAGTGTCAGAAGTGAAGGGCAGGTTATAGGTATCAGGTGTCAGGTGTCAGGTAGAGATAAAAACAAGGTTTCAGGGGGGAGGTGTTAGTTTTAAATATTTGTATTTTGTTAATTAAAAACTAAGCTAATTTAATCAAAGTATCTGTACAAGGGTGTCAGAATGATGAATTTTGAAAACTTAGATGTTTGGAAACGCTCTACCCGTTTAAGTGCAGATATTTATAAAAACCCAACATTGAAAAAAGACTTTGGCTTTAGGGAGCAATTAACGCGATCAGGCTTATCTGTCCCTAGTAATATAGCAGAAGGAATGACGCGAGATAGTGATAAAGAAAAAGTTCGCTTTTTAGATATTGCGCGTTCTTCGTTAGCTGAAGCTCGAACACAAATTTATATTGCCATAGATATAAATTATATAGAATCGGATGTTGGTCGGGCTTGGTTAAACGAAACCTTTGAGTTATCAAAAATGCTGACAAGCTTGATATCTAAAATTAAAACTCGAATTTGAAGATGACAAAAGTGGCTTTAGTTTAGAGAGAGCTAAAGCCAAGCTCTGAGTTTAAGTTAGATGCGCGCGAGCAATTTACTACTGCGTTTATTTAATTCAAAAACGTGGAATAAGTACACACTTATCAGAGTGGTATTTTTATCATTTTGCTGACACCTGACACCTGACACCTGACACCTGACTTTAAAGCTCAAACGGAGCTACGCCTACGGCTTTCATTGTGTAGCCTACTTGGGCTATTTCGCCTGACCATGTTTGGGTGCTAATTACACCAGTCACTACTATGGCGTCGTATAGGCTGTCGATGGGGACTCCGCCTTTAATGGTTACATGTACTATTTGATTTGGCGGCGGCGGCGGTACGTGTATGCAGGCGCCAAAATAAGGAACCAGTAAAAATTCGGTAATTACTTCACTGTCGCCTTCAAGTGGTACTACAAAGCCCGGTAGGCTTACCGATTTACCATCAAGTGCTTTTACTACAGGTGCGTTTAGATCTGGTTGAACCCAGTTTTGTTCACTGCCTTCGTGGTTAGCTTGCGCTTGGGTGTTTATTTGCATATGACCTTGTGGAATTAGGTCTTCCCAAAAAATTTCTTTGGGTGGATTTGCACTACTAACAAAGCTGGTTAGCATTAAGCTTACCAAGGCGATGTATTGAAAAATTGTTTTTAAAAACGTCATGATTGTCCTAGTTATATTTTTATACTCATGCCATCGCTGAGCGAGTAAAAGTAAGCGCGAGTTGCGGGAATTAAACCAATAATAAATCCTGCAATCATAATAACGCCTATAAGTGTGAGTTCATAGTAAGAGAGCATGGCAATATTAATGCTAATACCAGCGTGACTTTGTAAGTAACCTGCGCCAAAAAACATCAGCGCATAAAATAATACACACCCAACTATGCAGCCGAGTAAAGTGGTAAGCAGTGACTCTATGCTAATGAGCGTAAATAGCTGCCATGGCCGAGCGCCTACTGAGCGTAATATGGCAAGCTCTCTGCGGCGCTGATTAAGATTAGCTAGGAGCGTGGTTAACATGCCAAGCAAGCTAATAATGACTACCACAACAGAAAATAGCAGCAGTATTTTTTCAACAATAGCGAGCATTTCCCATAACTCTTTTAGCGTTACTGTGGGCATAATACCCAGCAGTGCTTCTTTTTTATATTGGTTTATATTGCGCCTAATTTGCAGCGTGTAAAGTGGTGAGTTAAAGCCCATTAAAAACGCAGTAATTTGTTTTGGGTGGCCAACTAAGTTGCTATGTTCCTCGTGCTCATGTTCGTCATGCTCTGCACTATGGCCACCATGGATTAAATCGATAGCGGCCAGCGGTATATGCAGCGTTTTATCTACTGGTGTGCCGGTGGCATTTAAAATACCGACCACTTTAAACGGGTTGTCATCATGATGATGAAAACTAGTGCTGCCCATACCATGAGATATAACAATGCTGTCGCCCAGTTTATAGTTTAATTTACTCGCTACCTCACTCCCCAGCACGACTTGGTTAATCGTGTTAAATGCGTGGCCTTGCTTAAAGCTCAGTGGCTGCTTTTTGCCAAACCGATAATAATTAAAGTAATCAAGGGTGGTGCCTAATACTGCTTGGCCTTTGTGGCTGTCGCCAAGGCTTATTGGAATGCTCCACTTTACGCCGCGTTGTCCGGTTATGTATTCATAACTTTGCCAACTCACACCATTGTTAGTGTGGCCTATTCGAAATACGGACGAGAGCAGCAATTGAATATCGCCAGTGCGCGCACCGACAATTAAATCGGTGCCCGAAATAGTATTACTAAAACTGCTTTTTGCGTCTATGCGTACCCGTTCAATGCTTAGCAGTAACATGACGCTAATGGCGATGGTAAGTAAGGTTAACAGCACGCTACTACGACGGTTTAATAGGCTTTTATAGGCGAGTTTAATTAAGATCATGATGCTGCCTGCAAATTAACTAAATCGATGCTGCGATTAAAAAGTGGTTGCAAACTTTCGTCGTGGCTAACAAATACTAAAGTACTGTTGGCGTGCTTAGCTTGCTCAAACAGCAGTTTTATAAAGCTTTGGCGGTTGTTGGTGTCGAGCGCCGATGTGGGCTCGTCGGCAATAATTAACTCTGGGCTGCCAATAAATGCACGCGCGGCAGCCACACGTTGTTGCTGGCCAATGCTTAATTTACCCACATCTTGATGATGTAAATGTTGCGCTAACCCTAAGGCATTAAGCAATCTTGCGGACTCTGCGGTTAAGCAGTGTGATTGCTGCAGCGCCCGTTGTTGGCGCTGCTTTGAAAACTGGCAACCCAAGCTTACGTTTTCCAGCGGCGTTAAATAGGGGAGCAAATTAAAATTTTGAAAAATATAACCAATATGATCCGCTCTAAATACATCGCGCTGAGTATTACTTAGGCTGTTTAAGTTTTTATTTAAAATACTTACTTCACCGCTGGTGGCGGTATTAATACCCGCTAATAATGCCAGTAAGGTCGACTTACCACAGCCACTTGGTCCATGTAAAAACACATGCTCGCCTTGCTTAATGTTCAGCTGGTTAATATTAAGCGTGGGGCTAACTGCATTTTTATGCCATTTAAATAACAGCTTAGAAAGTGTGATCATAACAACTTAATAGTTAAACATTTATAGTTGTGATGTTAAGCGATAATAAAAGGGAAAGGAAGGAGGGGCGCGTTCAGTGGTTATATTTCAGCGGCCAGCTTAATATTAGCCAAGCATTGAGCTAATCAAACCCTTTACGCATGGCTTAAAATATAAGCATTCATATAATGGGTATGAAAGAGAGTAAATGAAAAGCAATACAGTGATATTAATAAACCCAATAGCTAAGGAATCATTTGCATTTGAGAATCGAAGTATATTAACTTAATACAAATAATTGGACACTATGATGTCTTTTTTCTTTTTTTTTAGTTTTTTTTGGGTATGGTGGTGTCTAATTGTGTTTTTAGGGCTACAGTTATCAATTATTTATTATTAAGTGAAGGCGATGTGCAACTTGCTTTTGCAGCACATTTACAAGCGCTTCGAAAAAAAGCTAAATTGTCTCGAGAAGCTTTAGCTAAGAAAAGTACCGTACCGGCTTCTACAATAAAAAAATTTGAAGTTACGGGACTCATTTCATTTAGGCAGCTATTACTTTTGTGGCAATCATTAGACGACTTAACTCGTTTATATGATTTAACAAAAGATCTTCCTCAAAGTAAAGATGCACCAACGTCTATAGAGCAGGTTTTGAAAAATGGTCTTTAAACCAATAAATAAACTAGAAGTTAAACGTACGCTATCTGATTCCACAGAATTACTTGTTGGTGTGCTTGCTCAAAATCGGCAGGGTGTTTATTTTCAATTTGATCAAAACTACTTAGATCAATATAGCAACCTTTCACCATTTTCATTGTCCTTTAATAGGGATGTGCAATTAGCACCTAAAAGCCCACACAATGGGCTTCATGGAGTTTTTTCTGATTGTTTGCCTGATGGTTGGGGATCATTACTTCAGGACCGTGTTTTTAGACAAAATAATATAATGCCAAACTTCGTTACTGCAATGGACCGATTATCGTTTGTTGGCCATTCTGCTATGGGGGCATTATCTTTTACACCAGAGGCTAATTATAATATTCCAAGTGAAGAGGAGCCAGGTCTAGCTGAATTAGGCCAACAAGCTCAAGCCATTTTTGATGGGCAAACAGAAACAGTACTTTCGGCATTGGTTGCAGCTGGTAGCTCTGGTGGTGCACGTCCTAAAGCTCAAGTATATTTTCCTGAACATAATATAGAAGAATGTAGAACTCAGCCTAAAATTGGTGATGATGCATGGCTGATAAAATTTACATCCAAAAATTTGTCTTTAGGCCATGAAGAAGGATTGTGCGAAGCTGTGTATTTGGAGTTAGCAGATAAAGCTAAATTAAGCCCACCTGAAAGACTTTTGGTAAATGCACCTGAAGGCACTGGAGCAAAACAATGGCTGGCATTAAAGCGATTTGATAGATTTAAATTACCAAGCAATAAAATGGGCCGTAAACAGATGCACAGCGCATGTGGTTTATTGGATGCTGACTTTCGTGCACCCACATTAGATTATGAAGATTTAATTAAAGCTAGTCGTGTTTTATGCAAGTCTCCTGCTGCTGGGCAGTTACAGTTTCGCCGAGCTATATTCAATTTGTTTAGTTGTAATCAAGATGATCATTCAAAAAACTGGGCATTTCTTCAAGAAGACTCTGGCGAGTGGAACCTAGCTCCTTTTTACGATGTTACTTTTAGTCCTCATCCGTTTAATGAGCATGCAACTTCGTTTGCAGGATATGGGAAAAACCCTCCAATAAAAGCAATTCAAAAGTTAGCCTCTGCGGCTGGGTATGCAAATTGGAAACAAGTTCAGATTATAATCTCTGAAATTGCAGACATTGTTTTTAGCTTTAAAGACACAGCTAAAACATTTGAGGTAAATAAACAGACTATTCAATTGATTGAACAACAACTTGATAATACTTACCGCATAAATAAACAGTTATGCGGGAGTCTTTAATAATCCTTAAACCTAAATAGTAAATCACTAGCTAAAACCGGCTCATTAGCCAAAGCGATTGAGCTTTTTATGACTCTGGATTATTATGTGTGGCTTATAACCCCAATCCCATACTTTGCTCTTTGAGCATGCCTAACCCCGGAGATAGCATGACTAGCTATAAAGTTTTAGACGTAAACGATGATTTACCTATTCGTACCAAAGGTGACGTACACAGTGGTAAAGTACGCTCGGTTTATTGGCTAACCGACGCAGACAGCAAACGTTTAATTAGCGAAAAGGGCTATAAAGTACCAGCCGATACTGAGCTGGCAATTATGGTTATTTCCGACAGAATTTCAGCTTTTGATTGTATTTGGCAAGGCGAAAATGGCTTAAATGGCGTGCCAGGTAAAGGCATAGCGTTAAACTCGGTGGCTGCGCATTGGTTTAAGTTATTTGATGAAGCAGGACTTGCGGGTAATCACATTGTTGATATTCCGCATCCGTATGTTTGGATTGTACGCAAAGCCAGTACGGTAAAAGTAGAAGCCATTGCCCGCCAATATATTACAGGCAGCATGTGGCGCGACTACGCTAAAGGTGTACGAGACTTTTGTGGTATTAATTTACCAGAAGGTTTAACAGCTAATCAAAAGCTCGATAAAGTATTAATTACTCCCTCTACCAAAGGCATTATTACTGGTGTGGCAGATATTCCCCCAGTTGATGATGTAAATATAACGCGTAGCAATATTACTAATAACCTAAGCGTATTTAACTTTAGAACGGCAGATGATGTAGCCCAATACGAAAAGTTATTAGTGGAAGGTTTTGAGCTAATAAGTGGCGAGCTGGCTAAGCTTGGGCAAATATTTGTAGATACCAAATTTGAATTTGGCTATGTAGAAGATATAAATGGCGCAGAGCAGCTTATTTATATTGATGAAGTAGGCACGCCTGATTCATCGCGTATTTGGGATGAAGCATCTTATAAAGATGGCAAGATTGTTGAAAACTCAAAGGAAGGTTTTCGTCAGCTGTTAATTAATAACGTGCCAGAGAGCGACGTACTACTTAATAAAGACCGCATGGATGAGCGTGAGCAGCTAGCTAAAAATTACATTTTACCTGAGTCAGTAATGCTTGAAGTGTCAAATACCTACGTGGGCATTGCCAGTAAAATAGTGGGCAAAGAGATTGTTATTCCTGCTGATCCGCGTCAAGAAGTAATTGCTATTTTAGATGCCGATTATGGATTAATTATAAAATAACACGACTAAAGTGCTAAAAAATGAATGCTAAAATGTTTATTTTTAGTGACTGAACTATATTTCTTGCAATTGGTGCTCGTCTCTAATTAACTGAACTTAAAATTAATATTTGAGTATGGTTATGTTTGAACGAGCATTGCAAGTTTTTGCAAAAAAACGTTATTTATTCGCTTTAAGTGTGCTTTTTAGTCACGCTGCTATTAGCGCAAATATTGATTTAGTAATAAAAGATCAACACGGTATGGTGTTACCTAATGCCGTTGTTGAAATAGGCCAAGCAAACACTGCTTTTAAGCCTACAAATCCAAGTGTTAAAAAGCTCCCCGTTGCGGTAATGGATCAGGTAAATAAGCAGTTTTTACCTGAGCTACTTATTGTGCAGCAAGGGCAATTAGTTAACTTTCCTAATAGCGATAATATTCGCCATAACGTGTATTCGTTTTCAAGCGCTAAATCTTTTCAATTAAAACTCTACTCAGGGCAACCCAAAGAGCCAATTATTTTTGACACTCAAGGTGTTGTGGTACTAGGCTGTAATATTCATGATTCTATGGTGGGTTATATCTATGTGGCTAAGAGTGAGCAAGTTTATAAAACCGATAAAAACGGAGTTGTAAGTTTGCCTGTTACTACGCAGCCTTTGCAAATAAGTATTTGGCATGCGTTGCAAACTGCGCCTTTAGAAAATAAAAAAATGATGAATATAGAGCCACAAGCTATTTTACCTATAACCATAAATACTTCCTCGCCAGCACCACGTAACACCTTTGGCAGTCAGTTTAAGGGCGGTAATGACTAACAATTTGCGAAACCGTATAACCATTTTATGTGTAGGCTTGGTGTTATTAACCACTGTGGTTAGTTTGCTGAGCTTTTGGTGGTCTACAAGTAAGTTTCAAGAAGAAAAAGTCAATCAAGACATAAGCGTGGCACAAAATGTTTATAAACAATATTTAAACTCGAAAGAAAACCTACTATTAACTGCCGCTAAAGTACTCACCTCCGATTTTGGCTTTAAACAAGCGGTTGCCACGCGTGACGCTGCTACTATAAGCAGTGTTTTATACAATCATAGCCAGCGTATAAATGCCGATTTAATGCTGCTGTTAGATTTGTCGGGGCAGTTAATATCAACCAATGATGATGAGGACAACTTTACCGATAATCTGCAGCCTTTAATGAGTGAGTTATTAACTACCGCGGAGCGCTCTAGTTTTGTGGTATTAAATGGCCAGCTGTATCAGGTTATTTTACTGCCAGTTAAAACCCCGCGCACCATAGCTTACAGTTTAGTGGGTTTTAAAATAACCAGTGATGTAGCTTCAGAGCTTAAAAGCCTAACAGGTATGGAAGTAAGCTTTATAGCGAGCGCAGATAGCTTAGTAAAAACCTCATTGGTAGCCCCTCCAGCAAACTTGCAACCAGTTAATTATTTTAATAGCAAAACGACGTCGCGCTTTTTTGGTGATTATTTAGTGTATAAAAATCGTGAAATTGAGCTGCCTGCACTGCAAGCACACCCGGTAATAATTTTACTCAGTGCCGATTTAACCCAAAGCTATCGCGATTTTGAACAGCTATTTATTACGCTTATGATACTTGCCATACTTACTTTAATTGTTGGGGTAGTAACCAGTAGTTTATTAGCAAATAATTTAACTACACCACTGTCGCAATTGGCCGTGGTGGCTAAGCAATTTGCAAAGGGTAATTATAATTTTGAATTTAAAGGCAGCAAACAAAGCTGTGAAATAACTACCCTTATGGATGCTTTTCATCACATGGGGAGTGATATAAATAAGCGTGAACAGCAAATTAGCTATCAGGCTCGCCATGATACGCTAACTGGCTTTTATAACCGCTCGGCTATGCTAGAAATGCTAGCCAAACAATTAAATAAAAGCACAGAACACACGCTAGTTGCTATCGATATTAAAGGCTTGCGGCATATAAACGATAAGTTAGGGCCACGTATTGGCGATGATTGTTTAAAGGCGGTGGCAAAGCGTATTAGTGAATTCTCAGATGAGTTGGGTGGCTTTCATGCGCGTATTGGTGGCGATGAGTTTTTAACCGTGTTTCCGGCGGGGGCAGTGAGCGAATTTAAACGCGGTATTATTGCTTTAATGGCGCAGCTCCAAGCGGGTTACACCATTCAAAACTTAAAAATAAACTTACGCTTTAGTGTGGGTGTGGTGCAATATCCGCTACACGGTGAACAAGCTGAGGATCTAATTCGCCGAGTACTTATAGCGGTAGATAGCGCAACTAGTCATCATCAAAATATTCATTACTATCAACAAGGCGAAGACGAAGCGCATTTAGAGCGCTTAGTTATGCTTGATGAACTTAAGCAAGCTATAAGCGATGATGACGGCCAGTTATTTATGACCTATCAGCCAAAACTAAATATGAAAATACAAAAGGTTGATAAGGTAGAGTCTTTAATTCGCTGGCAGCGTAAAGATGGTAGTTGGGTGTCGCCTGAGGTGTTTATTGATTTAGCCGAACAGTCGGGATTAATTGTTGAGCTCACTGCCTGGGTGGTTAATACCGTTATTGCACAAGTTGCCGCTTGGCAGCAAAAAGGCATACATTTACAAGCGGCTATCAATGTATCGGCACAAGATATTGCGTTTGCGGGGTTTCATTCGTCATTAGTACGTACTTTAAAAAAGCATAAGGTTAACCCTGCGTTGATCACCATTGAGCTCACCGAGCGCGATATGATCGAAAATGAAGAAAAAGGCATAATTGCCCTCGAAAACTTAAAAGCTATTGGGGTAAAAATATCGCTTGATGATTATGGCGTAGGGCAAACATCGTTAGGGCGTTTAAAAATGCTGCCAATTGATGAGCTTAAATTAGATAAGTGCTTTATTTTAAAGCTTGATGAGTCGCAAAAAGATCAATTTATTGTGCAGTCGAGTATTACTTTAGGGCATCAATTAGGGTTTTCGGTAGTTGCCGAAGGAGTAGAAACTGTAGGAACCTTAACATTACTTAAGCAGATGCAATGCGATCACGCACAAGGTTATTATTTAAGTCGACCATTAAAAGCTGAGCTATTAGAGCAGTGGTTAGAGGAATACGATGGCGTACATTAAGTGTTTTATGGCGGGGGTATTACTCACAGCCAGTTTTATTGCTGCTGCGAGTAGCGGTAAATTATTAGCTACTCCTGGGGTGTCTCAAGTTGAGGGCGCTGGTGGAGGTGGCCTTGTTCCGTGGGCGCAACTTGCTGGGTATGCCAGTGAGGATGAGGTTTCGGTTAATGGTTTTTGTAGCCGTGCAGATGTAACCGACTATACGTTAGATGTATGTGGCGCACAGCTTAATTTGTTTAATCGCGTTGAGCTTAGCTATGCGCAGCAAGAGTTTGATGTACCCGCGCTGAGTACGCAAATAGAGCAGTCGATAACTGGTGCTAAAGTTCGTTTATATGGCGACATTGTTTACAGTAATTGGCCACAAGTAAGTTTAGGTATGCAGCATAAGTCGTTAGACGATGGCACGGTTGCAAAGCTAGTGGGTGCAGAAAGCACCAGCGGCACCGACTTTTACTTAGCGGCAAGTAAATTACACTTAGGTGCTATTGCAGGATACAACTGGTTTTGGAACGTGACCACCCGTTACAGCAAAGCCAACCAACTAGGGTTACTGGGTTATGGCGGCAATAATGCCAGCAATAAATTGTTATTTGAGGCAAGCACAGCGATATTTTTAAGCCGTGAAGTCGCGTTAGGTGTTGAGTATCGTCAAAAAACAAATAACCTAGGATTAGGCGAGCAAGATTGGAAAGATGTGTTTGTAGCTTGGATGCCAAATAAACATATAAGCGTAACCGCCGCCTACTTAGATTTAGGCAGTATAGCTGGAACAAGCGATCAAACCGGTTGGTACTTATCGGTGACAGGATATTGGTAATGAGAATTTTTATACTATTTTTATTGGCTACAAGTGTATTAGCTGGCTGTAGCAGCAAGCCTAAACAGAGTTTGTATCAGCAAATAAATGGTAATGCCGGCATAGAAAAACTAGTGGATAGCTTTATTTATCAAATTGGTAATGACAGGCAAGTGTTTCACTATTTTGAGCACAGTAACATTACTCATTTTCGCCAAGGCTTTATAAGCCACTTATGCGCGCTAACAAACGGCCCGTGTGAGTATAAAGGCGACTCTATGGTTGCTATTCATACCGGCATGAATATTAATGAAAAAGATTTTAATCATGTAGTCGATCTGCTAATTAATGCGATGGATGAGCAAAATATTCCCCATCCAGTACAAAATAAAATAATATCGAAAATGGCACCACTGCGCAGTGAAATAATAAAGATTTAAGAGCTGTAAAGTGGCAGCGCTCAGCTGTTCACTTTTAAAAAATCAGCCAAACCTTGAGATAGATAAATGAAAAATATAATTACCAATGAGCAGCTTTATACGCAATTAAATGATCCTGCATTAATATTATTTGACGCGGGTATGCTGCGCCCGGGTTTAACTGGTAACTACGTTGCTAAAGCTGTGCTGCCCAACGCGCAGCGCTTTGATATTAAAAATGAACTAGCAGATCGTTCTAACCCGTTACCTAATACTTTGTGTAGCGAAACGCAATTTACTCAAGTAATGCAAAAGACAGGCGTTAACCACGATTCGTACATTGTTATTTATGAGGATGAGGGTTTGTTTAGCGCAGCTAGGGCATGGTGGATGCTAAAATCTATGGGCTTTGATAATGTAAAAGTGCTCAGTGGCGGTTTAGCTAAGTGGCTTGAACTCGGGCTTCCGGTTGAATCAAACTATACACAAGCATCATTAAAAGGCGATTTTATTGCTCAATACCGGCCTGATTACTTTATTGATAAAAAACAGGTGCTAAGTGCTACTAAGGATGCCAATACTGTCATTTTAGATGCGCGTGCTTATGAGCGATTTACTGGCAAAAGTAGTGAGCCAAGAGCGGGTATGCGCAGCGGTCATATTATTAACAGTTATTCGCTACCTTTAACTAGTCTATTAGAAAATGGTGAAGCAAAATCACTCGACTTTATACAGGCAAAGTTTAGTGAATTAGTCGGTAATGCAACACACTTACAATTTAGCTGTGGCTCTGGCGTTACTGCCTGTGCGCTTGCGCTGTTTGCCGATGAATGCGGCTATAGTAATTTAAGTGTGTACGATGGCTCGTGGAGTGAATGGGGCGCTGATAACTCACTGCCTATTGCTGTGGGTGGCTAATTTAACTATAAGGGCAATTTTTACAACCATTTTTGCAGCAAGTACCACGTTTTAAAAAATACCACTTACTAAACACCATGTAATTGTTCTGCATGGTGTAATCTAACCCTTCAATTAAATTATCATTGCTTCTAAATTGTTTGGCGAAAGCTATTTGGGTTTTAATTGGCTGAGTATATATAGTTTCTAAATAGCGATTAATTTTAGCAAGAGTACATGATCGGCATAAGCAGCTAGTTGCTGTATCATCGAGTGGTAAAATAGCGGGTAACTTGTTGCACCAACATGCTGATATGTCAGTCACATTACATGTAAGAGCAGCATTACATTGGGTGCAGTTAATTTGGGTCATTATTTTACTTTTAAATCACGGTGAGCGCAGAATAACAATATTATGGATATACAAAAAGCATTAGCGCAGTTTATTACCTTCGGCTCAGAAAAAGACGAGGCTATTGCTGTCATTGTATCTGCGGCAGCAGCAAAACAGCCATTATTTACCCTAAGTACGTCAATCATGCTAAATGTGTTTGAGCGTTGTTTACATAATGAAATAGTACTTGATGACTTGGAACTGTGGGCAAATGTGATTGAGGCGCGAGATGATATTGATTGCGCTGAATGTGAGGGCGTTATTTATGCACTTAGTAACAGTGAGCAAATGGGCGAGCTTAATTATGAAAAGCTCGCCAAATTAGCCACGCTTTTACAAGAGTAAAAGCGTGGCTAATTTTTAGTCAAGTATTAAAGGTACGAGATCTCAGGTGTTGATAAAATACCGAACCGTATGCGGGAGTTTACCTCGCGCATTTTATAAATTTAACAAGCGCGGCATAAAGCCTCGCCTTGTATCTACGGTTAATTTAAACACCGCGCTGGCTTAATTCTCGCCTAAAATCTGATACCTAAAACCTTGTATTTCTATTTATTACTTATGATATCCCAAGCAGGTTTCTACTTCGTTTTTTGAGCCTAAAATTACAGCTACGCGCTGGTGAATGGCATTAGGCTGTATGTCCATAATACGCTCGGTGCCAGTTGACGCAATCCCGCCAGCTTGCTCTACTAGCATGGCCATAGGGTTTGCTTCGTAAAGCAGACGAAGCTTATTTGGCTGGCTTGGGTTTTTGGTATCGGTTGGGTAGGTAAATAACCCGCCACGGCTTAATACGCGGTGTACATCGCCTACCATTGCAGCAATCCAGCGCATATTAAAGTTTCGAGCGCGTGGGCCAGTGTCGCCAGCTACAAGGTCGTTAATGTAGTTTTGCATAGCAGGTTGCCAATGGCGTTGGTTTGACGCATTAATAGCATATTCGTTGGTATCTGCTGGTATTTTTGCAAAATCTTGAGTTAATAAAAAGGTGCCGTGAGTTTTATCTAGGGTGAAAAAGCGGGTGCCTTTACCTGTCGTTAGCGCCAATATAGTCGATGGACCATATAATACATAACCTGCCGCTACTTGATTAATACCCGGTTGCATAAAAATACTTTGGTCAGCAGGATCTGCGCCTTCAGGCGCTTTCATTACTGAAAAAATAGTACCTACTAACGAGTTTATGTCGGTGTTTGATGAGCCATCAAGTGGGTCAAACGCTACAATATATTCTGCATCAGGATTACCAGCAACTGTGTAGTCTTCTTCTTCAGAGGCGATGGCTTTTACGTAGCCCGATTCCAATAATATATCTTTAAGCAGTTGGTTGGTTAAAACATCAAGCTTCTTTTGAGTTTCGCCTTGAATATTCTCGTCAAGTGTTGAGCCTAATACACCCGATAATTCGCCTTGGCCAACACGAAATGAAATTTCTTTACATGCGGCTAAAATAGTTCTGATCAAAGAGATTAACTCTCTTGGGCAACCATCTTCAAGTAATACTGGAGGAAGTCTACGCATTCTATTTTCCTGATAACGTGATTAAACTAATCATAATGTGAGAGGGATTAGTTTGGAGCGCTGAAATTCGTCTTAAATAACTGTATTGTTTAAATTCCCCCCTATAATGGGGTTACCTAATCGTACTTAAAACGCCAATAACAAAGATAAGATTATGCAAAAAATAAAACTACTAGGTTACATTCTCTTTACTGTGTTGCTCACTATGATAACTCAAGCGCACGCAGCAATTAAGTCTATTGATGAATTTACTGGAAAGATGAATCATTTTCCGGGATATTTTTCATTTTTTTACGATACAGAAAACGGCAAGGTTTATTTAAAAGTAGATAAACTAGAGCAGCAATTTTTGCTACAGCAAAGCTTGCCAAATGGCTTGGGCTCTAACGATATAGGGCTCGATAGAGGGCAGCTTGGTAATACACACTTAGTGCAATTTGAGCGCTTTGGCGACAAAGTAATGCTACGTGCTGTAAATACTTACTATCGCGCAAATACCAGTAATAAAGCCGAGCAGCAAAGTATTAATGAAGCGTTTGCATCAAGTATATTAGCGGGCTTTAAAGTGGTTGCGCAAAATAAGCGGGCGCTATTAATCGATTACACTCCGTATTTACTTAGTGATGTACACGGTGTAAATCGAACCCTGGCAGCGACTAAACAAGGTAACTTTAATCTAGACGAATCGCGTAGTGCAGTTTATATGAGTCGCTCTAAAGCATTTATTAATAATACAGAGCTTGAAGCTGTGCTGACCTTTGCCGGTACTCAACCGGGTAAGTTTGTGCGTGAAATAAGCCCTGACGCTTATTCGTTAACTGTGCATATGCACCATTCACTAATTAAATTACCAGACGATAACTACACCCCGCGCAACTTCCATCCACAATCGGGTTTTTGGAGTATTGAGCATAAAAACTATGCTGCAGCACTTGGCGAGTCTATGTATGTGCGATATATACCACGCCATCGGTTAACTAAAAAAGATCCGAGTTTACCTATTAGCGAGCCCATTGAGCCGATTGTTTATTACCTTGATCCTGGGGTGCCGGAGCCGGTAAAAAGTGCATTGCTTGAAGGTGCACAGTGGTGGGATGAAGCGTTTAGTGCAGCGGGTTATAAAAATGCATTTATAATAAAAGTACTACCAACAAACGCTGATCCTATGGATATTCGCTACAACGTAGTGCAGTGGGTGCATCGTGCTACTCGTGGTTGGTCGTATGGCAGTTCGGTAATTGATCCGCGCACCGGCGAAATAATAAAAGGGCATGTAACGCTTGGTTCACTGCGCGTACGCCAAGATATTTTAATTGCAGAAGCGCTGGCTGCGCCTTACTTAAACGGCAATGAAATAGCAAAAACTCTACAAGCCATGGCGCTTGATCGTATTAGGCAGTTAAGTGCTCACGAAATTGGGCATACTTTAGGTATTTCTCATAACTTTGCCGCTTCAGTGGGCGATAGAGCCTCGGTAATGGATTATCCGCATCCGCTGCTTAGCTTTGATGAACAAGGCAAGCTTGATGTGTCACACGGTTATGCTACGGGTATGGGCGTGTGGGATACACAAGTTATTAAATACGGCTACAGCGACTTTACTAATCAAAACGAAGCAGCAGCATTGGCGGCTATTTTAAAAGAAAACAACACTAAAGGGCTCGAGTTTATATCTGATAGCGACGCACGCGCTGCCGGTGGTGCGCATCCTACGGCTCATTTGTGGGATAACGGCGCAGCACCAAGCGAAGAGCTATTAAGAGTACTAGAAGTGCGTAAGCAAGCACTCGCACAATTTGGTATTCATAATATAAAAACGGGAGAGGCGTTATCGCAATTAGAAGAAAAACTGGTGCCTTTGTATTTATTTCACCGTTACCAAGTAGAGGCGGTGGCTAAATTAATTGCTGGGGTAAATTACGAGTACGAAGTACGCGGTGATAAACCTGTAAAAGGCGCGCAAGTGGTTGCTAAGCAAGCGCAACAACAAGCGGTTAAAGCTATTTTAACCACTCTTGAGGGCAGTAATTTAGTGTTGCCAGAGTCAATACTCGCACTTATTCCACCTAAAGCGTATGGTGAGTCTAGAACGCGCGAAAGTATAGTGGGGCGCACTGGTTTAACCCTTGATGCTATGGCGCTACCTGAAGTTGCGGTGCAGCATAGCTTATCGTTATTACTAAATGCACAGCGTTTAAATCGCCTTGCGCAACAACAAGCGCGCAGTGATGATTTTTACAGTTTAGATGAGCTACTTTTACAGTTTTATAAGCAGGTTTTTGTGGCGTTGCCGTCCAATAACATGGTGGCAAAGATCACTCAGCGAGTGCAATTTTTAAGTGCTAAAACAATGGCTGAACTAGTGGCCAGCGATAACGTAAGCCCAGAAGTGCAAGCACAACTGCATTACTATTTAACTAAGCTAAAAGACGACTTTGAACAAAATTCATTGCTAAGCAACACCAGCATAGGTGAAAGCGCGTTTAAACAATATTTAGCTGAACAAGTTAACCTGTTTTTAACCACAGGTAGCTGGCCAGATAACTTTAAAGCATTACCAATCCCGCCAGGTTCGCCAATTTAAAAGGATCGCTTTTAGCAATAAAGCAGCAGACGGCTTTTAACTAAGAAATTAAAAAACACCGCGCTTAATTTAAACGCGGTGTTTTTTTGTATTACTCATTGCATAGGTTAAATACGCAGGGCTGTCTTTGTTATTGTGTTACTTTTGCTTGCATAAAGTTGTTTTTTTGTTAATCTACCCGCCTTCTGTTGTGGCTATTTTGAGGTGTTTATGGCGTTTTTATCTCGTTCGATATTGGCGTTGTCTGTAGCACTTTTAAGCAATAACGTATTTGCGCAAAAGCAGTGTGATGTAGAGCTTCGTCACGGTTTAATCATTACTGATGATATTATTCGCATTGTTGATAAAGGCCAAACCCGCGTACAAATTAATAATAATAACCAATTGTTTATCCGTGGCTATTGGATTGACTTAAGTGATGACGAAAGTAAAGTCCTTGAGCAGTTTAGCAGCGGTATTCGTCAAACTGTTCCTGAACTCGTTAACTTAGCCACCGATGGTGTTAATTTAGGGCTCAGTGCAATTGAGCATGTTGTTGAAGGCATGACAGATAAAGAATCAGAAGTGCTTAAAACGCAATTGCAGTACGTTGAACGTGCGCTAATGGATAAGTTTAAACGCGGCGATGATTTTTTCTTTATTGCGCCGCAATCACTTTCCAAAATAGACGACTTTTTCACTAAAGATATTAGCAAAAAAATTCACTCGGCAGTGCATGGCTCCCTCGGGGCTATTTTAATGTCGTTAGGCGATGCATTTAAATCGCGCGAAGGTAATATTGAAGATCGAATGAACGACATGAGCCAACGCATGGATATCATTTCATCAGAAATAGATAAATCACTCCAAGAAAAAGCCCGCCAACTCGAACTAAAAGCTGCAGAATACTGCGAATGTTTAAACGCCCTTGATGTGACCGAATCTCGCCTACAAGCCATAGTACCAGGTATGGTGAGCTTTGATTTAGTGCAAATAAAATCTTAAAAATTAAAAGCTGGCATTAGGTTTCAGGTGTCAGTAAGTAATTAGCCAAGCACGCATTTACAATTAGGCCTCGTAGTTGTGAACTACCCAGCGACTAAAAATCACTGGGTTTTCTCGCCAAGTTATCGATAAATTGCTTAGAACCTAGTGCCTAGCGTCTTCAACTTTTAACGCGCTAAAATATCACATATACGTTGGCATGCATTGCCGTCACCATAAGGGTTGTGAGCGCGACTCATTGTTTTATATGCAGCATCATCAGTTAACAACTCATTTAATGCTGCGGTGATCTTAGCTACATCGGTACCAACTAATTTCACTGTACCTGCTTCAACTGCCTCTGGGCGCTCTGTGGTATCACGCATAACTAATACAGGCTTACCTAAACTTGGTGCTTCTTCTTGAATGCCACCTGAGTCAGTTAAAATAATATGAGCACGATTCATCAAGTATACAAATGGCAGGTATTGTTGTGGCTCAATTAAATGTACGTTATCAACATCCTTTAAAATGCGCTTTACTGGCTCTTGTACATTCGGGTTTAAATGCACGGGATAAAGTATTTGCGTATTTGGATGAGTTTTTGCGGTTTGCGCTAATGCTTCGCAAATTCGCTCAAACCCGCCACCAAAACTTTCACGGCGATGGCCTGTAACCAATATAAGCTTTTTATTTTCATCAAGCATTGGGAATTGCGATGCGAGTGTATTGCTTAATTCTGCATCATTTTCAATTTGTTGTTTAACCATTAATAACGCATCAATTACTGTGTTACCCGTTACAGATATGTTTTCAGCCGCGTAGTTTTCTTTTAATAAGTTAGCTTTTGAATTTTCGGTGGGTGCTAAATGGTACTTTGTAAGTGAGCCGGTTAATTTACGATTACCTTCTTCTGGCCAGGGTGAGTAAATATTACCTGTACGCAAGCCTGCTTCGACATGACCTACTGCGATTTGCTCATAATAAGCCGCCAGACTTGCTGCAAAAGTAGTCGCGGTATCGCCATGAACAAGCACTACATCTGGCTTAAACTCTTTAAGTACGGGCGTAAACTCTAGCAGAATACGACTGGTTACTTCTGGTAGTGTTTGGCCCGCTTTCATCAGGTTCAAATCGTAGTCAGGGGTTATTTTAAACAGCTCAAGTACTTGGTCTAGCATTTCACGATGCTGCGCCGTTACACAAACTTTAGCTTCAAAGCGACTATCGTTAGTTAATGCATGTACTAGCGGCGCCATTTTTATCGCTTCTGGGCGGGTGCCAAATACGGTTAATACTTTCACTGTTATATCCTTTTAATAAATTAGAGTCTCGAAGCTCTATTATGCTCGTTATCTGTGTTAAAAGTGCTGTGTTTTTAGGCTGCCTTATCTTTCGTTACTAATACTTGATTGAAGCCTAAAAAGTTCCTTAGAGTTTAACCTCTTCAGCTGTTAACAAGCGATATTCACCCGCTGCTAGGTTTTCGTCTAGTTTAATATTGCCAATTTGTTCGCGGTGCAATTCAACCACTTTGTTGTCTACAGCGGCTAACATGCGCTTAACTTGGTGGTATTTACCTTCACAAATAGATAAACGTAAGCCGTAATTAGCGAGGCGCTCTGCTTTTGCCGGACGGGTTAGAGCTTTTTCGTTATGTAATTGTACCCCTTCGCGCAGTGCCTCTAACGATTCGTCAGTAATGGGCTCTTGGGTTTCTACTAAGTAGGTTTTAAATTTATTGTTTTTAGGAGACGTTATTTTATGCGACCAGTCGCCATCGTTGGTTAAGATAACTAAGCCAGTGGTGTCAATATCGAGGCGGCCTGCTACGTGAAAGTCGCTCATATTTGGCTCGTCAATTAAATCGAATACCGTTTTGTGTAGTTCATCACTATTGGCACTTACATAACCAACGGGTTTGTTTAACATGAAGTAGCGTTTACCTAAAAATACGAGTTGTTCACCTTGAAAAACTACTTCGTCTTGCTGCTTAATTTGAAAATCGAAAGCAGTGACCACTTCACCATTGACTAGTGCGGCTTGGCGTTTAATGCTGGCTCTGGCTTTTGAGCGTGGCAGCTCTGCTAAATGGCTAATAAATTTATCTAGGCGGCAAGGGAATTTCATTGGGGTTCACATTTTGAGTCGGCTACAATGGACGCGATTATAACGGATAGTGAAATACCATGACAGTGCAGGACACACAAATAATAAGCCTTTACCAAGCTAAGGTTGCATCGGGCGAGCTTAGCTTCGATGCTGCGCAAAATAATGCCGTACAGGCACTTAATTCGCTTAGTGAACAATTACAAATACACTATAGCTGGTGGCAAAAGTCGCCACTCATAAAAGGTGTGTATTTGTATGGACCGGTAGGGCGTGGTAAATCCATGTTAATGGATTTATTTTATAACAATGTTGCTATAAGTAAAAAGCAGCGGCTGCATTTTCATCACTTTATAGCGCAGGTGCACCAGCAGTTAGGGCAGTTACAAGGGCAAAAAGATCCGTTAATAATTATAGCTAAAAATTGGGCCAAAAATATTCGGGTGCTATGTTTTGATGAGTTTTTTGTTAGCGATATTGGCGACGCTATGATTATGGCTCGGCTGTTTGATGCGTTATTTAAACAAGGTGTAGTGTTGGTGGCCACTTCAAACGCAAAACCAGAGCAGCTTTACTATAATGGCCTACAGCGAGCACGGTTTTTACCTACTATAGATTTAATTAATAATTATTGCGAGATAGTAAATGTAGCGGGAGAGGAGGATCATCGTTTTCGTTATGGTAAAAATAGTAGTCATTACTTTATTAATTTACCCAGTGATGACTTTAAAGCTAAATTTTTAACGCAGTACCCGCAAGCATCGCACAGTGGCAATATCACGGTACACGGTAGAGCGCTGCCTTATTTATTAAAAACAGCAAATGCCTTAATGATTGATTTTATGGCGTTGTGCTCTGGCCCGCGTAGCGCTAACGATTACATGTTTTTAGCTCAGCAATTTTCTGTGTTATACGTGGCAAATGTGCCAAAAATGGGCGTTGGCGCAACCGGTAAAGTAATAGTGCACGGTATAGAGGACAGCTACCAGCGTGAAAAACAAACTCTAGACGAGCACTTTTTTGATGATGAAGCACGACGTTTTATTGCTTTGGTCGATGAGTTTTATGACTGCCATAAGTTACTGGTTATAAATGCACAGGCTGATATAGACACCTTGTATCAAGGTAAAAAACTAAGCTTTGAATATGCACGAACGCAATCGCGTATAGTCGAAATGCAAAATTGGTAAAAATAATAATCGTACTAGGAAGTAAATCAGGGCTAGGTTCTAGGTTAAACTCTAAACCTTAAACTCTAAACCTTAAACTCTGAGCTTAAATTTGAACACGTATATCTTTATTGAATTAAATAAATGACTTACTCCAACCATAATTAACATGCCCCTATAAAAATAGGGACATATTGATTATAGGTATATGGTTTTCTACTTATACCCATTTGGGTTATTTGACTGCCAGCGCCAGGTGTCTTGCATCATAGTATCGATGCCGCGCATCGCTTGCCAGCCTAGTTCGTTTAGGGCTTTTTCGGGAGCTGCGTAACAAGCGGCTATATCGCCAGGACGACGTGGTGACACTTGATATGGAACTGTTTGTCCACTGGCCTTAATAAAGGCGTTCACCATTTGCAGTACTGAATAACCGTTGCCTGTACCTAGGTTATAAACCAATGCACCGGTGTTTGTGGCAATTTTATTCAGCGCTTTTAAATGTCCTAAAGCTAAGTCGACTACGTGAATGTAGTCGCGCACGCCGGTGCCATCTACTGTGTCGTAATCATCGCCAAATACGGCTAGTTGCTTGAGCTTACCCACAGCAACTTGTGAAATATACGGTAATAAATTATTAGGGATCCCGTTCGGATCTTCGCCAATTAACCCCGATTCATGCGCGCCTACTGGATTAAAGTAACGCAAAATAGCAAAGGCAAAGCGCTCGTCTGATTTTGCGATATCTTGCAACATCATTTCAACCATTAACTTTGATGTGCCATAAGGGTTGGTGGTGCCACCAACAGGAAAGTCTTCTTTAATAGGTAAGCTTGCTGGGTCGCCATAAACGGTTGCTGATGAGCTAAATACTAACTTAAATACACCCGCATCGCGCATCGCATCAACTAGTGTTAATGTACCTTGTACGTTATTTTGATAGTACTCAATTGGTTTTACAACCGACTCACCCACCGCTTTTAAGCCAGCAAAGTGAATTACGCTATCAATAGTATGCTTAGCAAATACTGAGTCTAAAAATGCTTTATCGAGAATATCACCTTGGTAAAAAGTTACTTCTTTACCGGTAATTTTTTTAACGCGCGTAAGTGACTCTGATGATGAGTTGCTTAAATTATCAATAACAACAACATTACTGTTTTGTTGTAAAAGTTCTAAAACAGTGTGCGAGCCAATATAGCCTGCGCCACCGGTTACTAAAATAGTCATGAATGCTCCGTGGATACCTTTTATCAATAGTGTTGATTGCACCATAAATTGCGATATTTTACATGCATTATCTGCTTTAAATACGCTGTTATTTTAAAAAAGCTAGATTTACATATTTGATTACATTTTGAACGCTTTAAATAACACTTATGTCATAAGATTAAGTTATAGTTAATAAACAGCTGTTAAAATGAACTCAGTTATTTAGGTGTTAATACTGAGCATGCCCTAATTGCAATAATGTAATATTCGGCGCACCTTTTTGGAGAGTGATATGAATCCAGTAAACAAAATCGCAATGTTAATGTGCTTTGCACTACCAGCACTTGCCCATGCGGGTGAGTCGGCTATTAAATGGCATGATTTTAAAGACTATCGTGATGTACGCGAATCCAATCAAGGTAAAGCTTCGTACCATAAGCATATAGCGAGCAGTATTGAAGAGCATGTTGCTAAACTTGCAGAGCAATTGCCAAAAGACTACAAACTTAGCCTAGAGATTACTGATGTCGATTTAGCTGGCGATGTACGCTATGGCGGTATAAATGAAATCAGGGTGGTTAAGCCTATTTACTTTCCGCAACTCAAACTTAATTATTCACTTACTAATGAAAAAGGTGAGGTAATAAGTGCAGCAAGTGATGTAAAGCTTAAAGATATGGGCTTTATGGATAAAATTAAAATGGGCCGAGATGGACCTTTCAATTACGAAAAACGCTTACTTACAGAGTGGTTTGGTGAGGAAATATTACCGAAAGTTGATTAACTAAGCTTTACAAAAACGCCGCTAAATAGCGGCGCTTTTAATGCTTATAGAATCATAAACTTTTTAACTAAAGTTTACGTTACTTAAACGTAGCTAACAAAGTAAGTAGTTGCTGTAATTTAATAACGGTGGTTTTAAGTTTTTCTTCATTAAAACCGTCACTAGATAAGCTCTCTACGTCGGCTGCTACATCAAGCACATATGGCTTAAAGCGTTTAGCTTCAAAGGTAAAACCTGAGTCGGCTGTAAAGAGTGCTTTAAATTTGCCGTGACCTTGCTGTTGTAACTCGTCGAGTTTTTTGTCAGCATCAAGCGCCTGTCGGTAAACAATTTTTAAGTTAGCGTTGAGTTGTTCAATAATAGAATCCATGGTTTTCCTAAAGCTTTGTATTGAGTTGCCGATAATTTATTATGTAGCATGCGTATACTGTATATGTTACTTGGATTATATTTAAAAGTCAGGTTTTTAGCACTGTGCCTTGTTTAACTCCTTTTAAATAATTGTACAACAAACACTGATTAAAGGTGGGTTAATTTTATGAATATATCAGGCGGAAATTTACCGGTAATGCCAAGTTCAAGCCAAGGCGGCGAAGTGTTGAGCGCTGCATTGTCTAAAAAACAGCAACTAGCTGATGGCGCAGCTGCATTAGCACTGATTGAGGGGGCTGCGCAGTCATCCAGCGCGCAAACACCGACTAAGTCGGCGACTGCAACACTGGGTAATAACGTAAACATTTACGTTTAAATACTGCTTTAAATTAACTTAAGATCGATAGGTGTTTTACTTTTTTCACCGCCAATCTCTCTGACCAATTTAGGCACTAAAAAACCAGGTAGGGCTTCTAACAGCTCTGCCATTATTTTTATTGCTTGCTCCTCACTAATGTCAAAGTGGCTTGCCCCTTCTACCTTATCTAGCAAATGTAGATAATAGGGCAATACATCGGCATCAAATAACGCTTCACTTAAATTCACTTGTGCTGCAGTTGTATCGTTCACGTCTTTTAAAATAACCGCTTGATTAAATAGCACTACACCTACTTGTTTAAGCTTTTGCATTGCGGCTTTAAAGTCGTCGTCTATTTCGTTGGCATGGTTTATATGATTAACAAACACAATTTTTAATGGCGACCTTGCAAGTCTTTCGCATAACTCATCGGTGATGCGCGCCGGAATAACCACCGGCAGACGGGTATGAATTCGCATGCGTTTAATTTGTGGTAGTTGCTCAAGCTCATCTAAAAACCAACTAATGGCATCGTCTTTGGCCATAAGCGGATCGCCACCACTTAAAATCACTTCATTTATATTATTGTCGGATTTTATATAGCTAAGCGCATCTAGCAGGCTACGCTTATTAAGTTGGTTTTCTTGATACGGAAAATGGCGTCTAAAACAATAGCGGCAATTTACTGCACAACCGGTTTTAAACATTACTAAAACACGCGATTTATACTTGTGTAATAGCCCTGGCTGCTGGTTACTTTGCTCAAGCAGGGGATCTTTATTAAAACCACTTTTAGTTAAGAATTCTTGATGGCGCGGCATAACTTGTAATAATAATGGATCGTTTGCATCGCCTTTACGCATTTTTTTTATAAATGGTATTGGCACACGAACTGGGAACAAGCTACGAGCTTTTATGTCGTTATCATGGACTTGGCTCGATAAACCGACCATTTCTAGCAACACTTTTGGGCAGGTAACTACATTTGCTAATTCTTTTTGCCAGTTTTTATGCAAATTTGCTTCATTTCTTTGTATCATTGGCACGTAGATTACTCGAAAAAATATAAATAGAGGAAACGATGGCGAATTATAGCACCAACGAGTTCAAGGGCGGCCTAAAAATTATGATGGATGGCGAGCCTAGTAGTATCATAGAAAATGAAATGGTAAAACCTGGTAAAGGCCAAGCGTTTAACCGTGTTCGTATCCGTAAACTTATTTCAGGTAAAGTACTTGAAAAAACCTTTAAATCGGGTGAATCTGTTGAAGGTGCTGATGTAATGGATACTGATTTAGCGTATTTATACACAGACGGCGAATTTTGGCATTTCATGAATAACGAAACATTTGAGCAAATTGCTGCTGACGAAAAAGCGTTAGGCGATGCGGGTAAATGGTTAGTTGAAAATGACGTGTGTACAATTACATTATGGAACGGTAATCCTATTGTAGTAACACCACCTAACTTTGTTGAGCTTGAGATCACTGAAACTGATCCGGGCCTTAAAGGTGATACAGCCGGAACTGGCGGTAAACCTGCAACATTAAGTACAGGTGCTGTAGTACGTGTTCCACTATTTGTACAAATAGGCGAAGTTATTAAAGTAGACACTCGTAACGGTGAATACGTAAGCCGCGTTAAGTAATTTTAAGCGTCGCTTTATAAAATCCTAGCTTAAAAGCTGGGATTTTTTTTGGAGAAAATATGTCAGTAAATCTTTGGGCTCCCAGTGCAAGTATTGCAACACTTAAGCAGCGAGCTGTTATTTTACGCAGTATTCGCGAGTTCTTTTATGCTCGCAATGTAATGGAAGTAGAAACCCCCAGTTTAAGCGGAGCCAGTGTAACCGATATACACTTAGTGAGTTTTAACACTCGATTTGTAGGCCCAGGGCACGCCAGCGGCCTTGAGCTATATTTACAAACCTCTCCAGAGTTTGCAATGAAGCGCTTGTTAGCGGCGGGCTCAGGGCCTATATTTCAGTTGTGTAAAGCATTTAGAAACGAAGAAGCTGGCAGCCATCATAATCCAGAATTTACTATGCTGGAATGGTATAGACCGGGGTTTGACGAATTTGCATTAATGGCTGAAATAGATGAGCTAATGCAGCTTATTTTAGATGTTGCGCCGAGTGAACGGTTAACTTACCAACACGCATTTGAACAAGTACTTGGGCTTGATCCACTCACTGCTAGTTTAGAGCAATTACAACAACTTGCCTGTGAGCAAGGGTTTGCTGATATAGCTAAAAATGAAACGCATAGAGATACTTTACTGCAGCTTTTATTTTGTATGAAAGTAGAGCCAACAATTGGCCAACATAAGCCGTGTTTTGTGTATCACTTTCCGGCATCGCAAGCAGCACTGGCACAAATTTGCGATCATGACAGTCGCGTAGCAGGGCGGTTTGAGCTGTATTATAAAAATATGGAATTAGCTAATGGCTTTAACGAGCTAACTAATGCGACAGAGCAAGCTAAGCGTTTTAATGACGATAATGAATATCGTAAACAAAATGGCTTAAAGCAAGTACCAATGGATAAGCATTTAATTGCTGCGCTTGAACATGGATTAGCGCCTTGTGCAGGGGTAGCGCTGGGCATAGACAGGCTAGTAATGTTAGCCACGCAAAAGAGTAATATAAAAGAAGTTATTGCGTTTGATGTGACAAGGGCTTAAAGCAACTTAACATGCAGGGGGGCTGTCAGTTAGTAACTAACCTCTCGCATGATCAGGCTCTACGACTACCACATAAAAAACCGCGTTTATTTTAATAAACGCGGTTTTTTTAACAGAGTACTAAAAGCTGTCAGCTTTACTTTATAAATTAAGTGTAAAGGTAACGCCAGCTACACGTGGTTCACCAAGTTGGGTGTAGGTATGATCAGCGTAACCATCAAGTGGGTTGTTGCCAAACTCAAAACCGCGAGTAGGTACTGTTTCGTCAAACACGTTACGTGCCCAAGCGCGTACAGCCCAGCTATCGGCTTCATAACCTAAGCTTACATTCACTAAATTACTGTTTGGTGCTTGTGCATTATGGCTATCTGAGAAGTAATAATCGTCTTTGCCTTCAACGCCTACCATGGCATAAAGCTCGTTGGTAAGGTTGTAACGGGCACTCAGTGCGTATTGATATTTAGGTGACTGTGCTTGGTCGCGACCGTCTTGGTTTAAACCCGCTTTAGTTACAAATTTATTTATTTTAGTATTTAAATAACCAGCACTACCGCTAATAAGTAAATCGTCGGTTAGCTGGTAGCTACCTTCAAGTTCAAGACCATAGTTACTGCCAGAGCTCGCGTTATCTACATAACCGGTAAACTTCTGATCTTGTACTTGCCACGACTTTAATTGAATGTTGTCGCGGTGCATATAAAATGCAGCTAAACGCAGAACAAATTTGTCATCAAGGGATGATCCTTTAACACCAAACTCACCGCTCCATAAGTATTCTGGATCAAAACTGGTGTGTTGTTTAAAAAATTCAGTATCAAGGTTTAAGCCTTCATCTTTGGCTTTAGCGAGCGCTTCAGAGTTAATGCCGCCTGCTTTATAACCACGGGTAATGCTGGTGTAGATCATGGTGCGATCAATTACTTGGTACTCAAGCGCTATTTTTCCGCCGACCATAATGTCGTCGGTATCTTCAATAAAACCGTTATTATCGGTGTAATCACCTTGGTATTGCTCAACACGTAAGCCAGTAATTAAGGTGGTTTTAGGCCCAATAGGAGTCGCTAATTGGCCATATACTGCCACGTTATTGGTTTCATACGTTGAGTTAAATGGGCTAGCTAACCAGGTATATTGGCGTTCTAAATCTACGTCGCGGTTTTGATAGTAAAGACCTGCAACCCAGTTGCCGGTTTTGCTTTTAAATTGTAAATCGACCCCTTGATCATCGCGATCGCGGCTGTAAACATCAGTTGAGCTGTAACCATCAGGATGCAAACCGGCGGCGCAAAGCTGCGGTTTACTCGGATCGTTACATACCCAATCTTCATCAAAGCTATAAAATAATTCACTGTCGATCGCCGATAAACTTAAGTTTACGTCAAATAAATCAAAGCCCGTATAAGTGTTATTTAGACCAATAGCGTAACTTAATTGGTTATCTTCACCGGGTTCATCGGCAACGCTGTTACGGCCGTTATCAAGTGCGAATGTGTCGTAACCGTTGTTAATATCTATATAGTGTAGATTTAATTCTGTGCTTAAATTGGCAGTTATTTGGCTGTTTAATTTAAAGCGTGCTACTTGCTCGTCTTGCCCTTGAGTTGGCTTATTTAGGTATAGGTTATCTACATAGCCGTCTGATTTTCTACGAAAGTAGCTAACACGAGCGCTGGTATCGTCGGTTAAACCTGTACTTGCAGCAAGACCTGCTTCGCGGCTGTTGTAAGTGCCTGCACCTACTTGTAGTTTTAAACTAGGATCGCTTGTTGCTTGCGCCGATTGCATTTGGATCATACCTGCCATACCGTCGGCACCAAAGCGTGTACCTTGTGGGCCACGGTAAATTTCTACTTGGTCAATATCAAATAATAATGCACTGCCACCAAGGCCTGAGTAGTTAATGCCATCAATAACTAAACCAACCGAAGGGTTTATGGGGTCAACAAACTGTGAACGTAGTCCTACGCCACGAATTTGAATATAACGACCACGAGAAGCTCCAGAAGCAAAATTAATATTGGCAGTACTCCCAAGCATTTCATCTAGGTAGGTTGCACCTCGTAAATTAACTTCATCTTCGCTAAATAAGCTGGCGCTAGCACTTAAGGTTTGAATGCTTTCTCGTTGAAAATCACCAGTAACAACAATGCGTTCTAGATCTGTATCGTCAGCGTTGGCGGTAACTGATGCACCAAACAGTGGTAATAATGCGGCGGTAATTAAAGACAAACGTAAGTTCATTAGGTTACTTAACTCCATTTTAGGGACTTGCATGGTAGCAATTATTTCAGTACATGTGCTATAAACGCGGCAATTATACGTTAAATAATTTGGATTACGAATATGACCTTTACAGTAGACTTTAAAGTGCGAGACTACGAATGCGACCTACAAGGCATTGTAAATAATAGTGTGTATTTTAATTACTTAGAGCATGCGCGCCATGAATTTTTGCATGCACATGGGGTTGATTTTGCTCAGCTTGCCAAAGATAAAATTAACCTGGTCGTGATGCGCAGCGAAATGGATTATAAACAGTCATTATTACCGGGTGATGAATTTTATGTAGCTGTAGAGCCACAACGTATTAGCCGACTTAAATTTGCTTTTAAACAAACTCTGATCCGTAAACACGATGAAAGAATAATGCTTAATGCATTGGTAATCGGCACAGCTTTAAATGAAAAAGGTCGGCCATTTTTACCAGCGCAAATAGATAATTTATTTAAAACGGATTCTGATTGAAGTACCCCCAGATAAATCAAGGGGATTCTTGTCGTCAACGGTTTAAGCATTGTGATACTAGATCACTTTAGACTTCTAAAACCTCTTACAAGCATTTAATGTGTCGGTACTACCTACCGCCACAAATTATTTAAGCTATTAGCCTTAATCCCTCATTATGGATATTAATAGCAGCATTA
>NZ_JACJES010000009.1:0-100065 GCF_014164175.1 Pseudoalteromonas sp. SG44-5
TCACCTGGGAAATCGTATTCTGAAAGAAGTTCACGAACTTCCATTTCTACTAGCTCAAGTAGCTCTTCGTCATCAACCATGTCACATTTGTTCATGAACACGATGATGTAAGGAACGCCAACTTGACGAGAAAGTAGGATGTGCTCACGCGTTTGTGGCATAGGGCCATCAGTCGCAGCAACTACTAAGATAGCGCCATCCATTTGAGCAGCACCAGTGATCATGTTTTTAACATAATCGGCGTGACCAGGACAATCTACGTGTGCGTAGTGACGTGTAGGTGTATCGTATTCAACGTGAGACGTTGAAATAGTGATACCACGTTCGCGCTCTTCTGGAGCGTTATCGATTGATGCGAAATCTTTAGCAACACCGCCGTATACTTTTGCAAGTACGTTAGTGATTGCTGCAGTTAGTGTAGTTTTACCGTGGTCAACGTGGCCGATTGTACCTACGTTTACATGCGGTTTTACGCGTTCAAACTTTGCTTTTGCCATCTTAAAAAATTCCTATAAAGAAATTAAAGTCTAACTCACTATTGAGTTAAACAAGCTAAAAATCATATTACAGCGCGAGCTGAAATTATTGTCTCTGCAACATGTTTCGATGCTTCGGCGTACTTCAAAAACTCCATAGAGTATGAAGCACGACCCTGTGTTGCAGATCGTAAGTCAGTAGCATAACCAAACATTTCAGAAAGGGGAACCTGTGCATTAATTTGCTTCAGTCCACCTAATGCATCTTCCATGCCTTCGATCATGCCGCGGCGACGGTTTAAGTCACCAACTACATCACCCATGTTTGCTTCAGGAGTGAGTACTTCAACCTTCATTACTGGCTCTAAAAGTACCGGGCTCGCTTGCAGCGCGCCTTGCTTCATTGCCAATGAACCTGCTATTTTAAATGCCATTTCATTCGAGTCTACATCATGGAATGAACCATCATATAAAGTCGCTTTAACGCCAAGTAATGGGTAGCCTGCCAGCACACCTTGAGACATTTGCTCTTGGATGCCTTTGTCTACCGCAGGGACGTATTCTTTGGGAATAGAACCACCTACAGTTTCGTTAACGAACTCGTAAATTGGTGCTTCGTCATCCGTAATATCCATCGGTTCAAGTTTAAGCCAGACGTGACCATATTGACCACGACCACCTGATTGACGTATAAACTTACCTTCAACTTTAACAGTTGAACGGATAGCTTCTCGGTATGCAACCTGCGGCTTACCAACGTTACATTCAACACTGAATTCACGTTTCATACGTTCGACGAGGATATCGAGGTGAAGTTCACCCATGCCAGATATTATAATCTGACCCGATTCTTCGTCGGTTTGTACACGAAAAGATGGATCTTCAGCCGCTAGTTTACCCAGCGCGATCCCCATCTTATCTTGGTCAGCGATTGTGCGAGGCTCAACCGCAACAGAGATTACTGGTTCAGGAAATTCCATACGCTCAAGCGTAATAATGGATTTCGGATCACACAGTGTTTCACCTGTTGTTACGTCTTTGAGACCAATAGCCGCCGCGATGTCGCCTGCGAAGACTTCTTTGATCTCTTCACGTGAGTTTGAATGCATCTGTACGATACGACCAAGACGCTCACGCTTACTTTTAACTGGGTTGTATACCGCGTCACCCTGTTTAACAGTACCAGAGTAAACACGGAAAAAAGTTAAGGTGCCAACAAACGGGTCCGTTGCAATTTTAAATGCAAGTGCAGCAAACGGCGCTTTATCATCAGCAGGACGCTCTTCTTCGGTACCATCTTCTAGGATACCTTGAATTTGTTTCACTTGCGTAGGAGCAGGCATGTATTCAACAACGCAATCAAGCACTGCTTGAACACCTTTGTTTTTAAATGCGCTACCACACGTCATAGGAACAATGTCGTTTGCTAATGTACGTTGGCGTAAAGCTTCTTTTATTTCGGCTTCACTTAACTCTTCACCCTCTAAGTATTTATCCATTAGTTCTTCAGTAGCTTCAGCAGCACTTTCAACTAAATGAGAGCGCCATTCATCGGCTAATTCCTGAAGTTCTGCCGGTATTGCCTCATAAGTGAAAGTCATTCCCTGGTCCGCTTCGTTCCAGTTAATAGCTTTCATCTTAATCAGGTCAATAACACCTTTAAAGCCGTCTTCAGCGCCTATTGGCAACTGAATTGGAACAGGCGTTGCTCCAAGACGAGATTTCACCTGGTCAACAACTGCAAAGAAGTCAGCGCCTGTGCGATCCATTTTGTTTACGAAGATCATTCTTGGAACTTCGTATTTGTTCGCTTGACGCCAAACTGTCTCAGTTTGCGGCTGTACACCAGATGAAGCACAAAGAACAACTACCGCACCATCTAATACGCGTAAAGAACGCTCTACTTCGATAGTGAAATCAACGTGTCCTGGAGTATCAATAATATTGATACGATGAGCGTCAAATTGAGCGTCCATCCCTTTCCAGAAACACGTAGTTGCAGCAGAAGTGATTGTGATACCACGCTCTTGTTCCTGCTCCATCCAGTCCATAGTTGCAGCACCATCATGCGTTTCACCGATCTTATGAGAAAGACCTGTGTAAAACAGAATACGTTCTGTTGTGGTGGTTTTGCCTGCATCTACGTGAGCGCAAATACCGATATTACGATAGCGCTCAAGTGGAGTTGTACGTGCCATAAAATCCTCTTAAAGGTTAAGGGCAGATTACCAACGGTAATGAGCGAATGCTTTATTCGCTTCAGCCATACGGTGAACGTCTTCACGTTTCTTAACCGCAGTGCCTTTGTTGTCAGCAGCGTCAACGATTTCTTGAGCTAAACGTAAGCCCATAGATTTTTCGCCACGCTTACGAGCAGCGTCTACTAACCAACGCATACCTAATGCGTTACGACGAACTGGACGTACTTCAACTGGTACTTGGTAAGTTGAACCACCAACACGGCGAGATTTAACTTCTACCTGTGGGCGGATATTATCAAGTGCCGTTTCAAAGATTTCTAGGTGCGACTTGCCTGATTTCTCAGCAGCCACATTTAGCGCACCATAAACGATTTTTTCAGCAGTAGATTTCTTGCCATCTAACATTACGATGTTTACGAATTTCGCAAGAAGCTCCGATCCGAACTTAGGATCTGGAAGAATTTTACGTTGACCTATTACGCGTCTTCTAGGCATTTTGTATCTCCGGTTTATTCAGGTTTGCTCTTATCGAGTCAATAACCCAAAACAATAATTAAAAATATTTAGTGCTTGGCCTTACTAACGGAGAACTATTAGCCTTTAGGGCGTTTAGTACCGTATTTAGAACGAGCTTGGCGACGATCGCTAACGCCTGCACAGTCAAGTGCACCACGAACGGTGTGAAAACGCACACCTGGTAAATCTTTAACACGACCACCACGGATTAGGATTACACTGTGCTCTTGAAGGTTATGACCTTCACCACCAATGTATGAAGTTACTTCGAAACCGTTAGTTAAACGTACACGAGCTACTTTACGTAACGCCGAGTTTGGTTTCTTAGGTGTAGTTGTATATACGCGAGTACATACACCGCGCTTTTGCGGACACGCTTTAAGCGCAGCTGAGTTACTTTTCGTAACCTTGCTACGGCGTGGCTTACGCACTAGCTGGTTAATAGTTGCCATTTAAATAGCTCCTGAAATTAGAATTACTACTGAAAAAATAAAAAATCCGCCCGTTTTTACAAGTTTGTTTTAAACGCACAGGTAAATGGGTGGCGGAATTTTAATGAGCAAAGATTGACCTGTCAACCTAAACCGCTCGCAAGGTAGAAGATATCTACCTTGCGAAAACCTAATCTATTGATTTGGTTTAGTTTATTGATTTCCAGATAAATCCGCATTTAAAGCATCAGTTAGCGCTTGAGTTGCCTCTTCTGCACTTACAGTCTGCTCTTCTACTACATTTCTTTGCTTACGGCGAGCCATACGTTCTTGATGATACGAAAAGCCGGTACCGGCTGGGATCAAACGACCCACTATTACGTTTTCTTTCAGACCGCGTAACTCATCGCTCTTACCATTCACTGCTGCGTCGGTTAAAACACGTGTTGTCTCTTGGAAAGAGGCTGCAGAGATGAAAGATTCTGTTGCTAGTGATGCTTTTGTGATACCCATTAACTGGATTTCAAACTTAGCTGGGATCTTACCTTGAGCTTCAAGGTCGCGGTTTGCGATATTAACGCGTGCCACTTCAATTTGCTCACCGGCTAAGAAGTCAGTATCACCACCGTGCATAATGGTACATTTACGTAACATTTGACGAATAATAGTTTCAATGTGCTTGTCATTGATCTTAACGCCTTGCAAACGGTAAACCTCTTGCACTTCGTTAACAATGTAGTTAGCAACATGAGTCACACCACGTAAGCGTAAGATGTCATGCGGTGATTCTGGACCATCGGCGATAACTTCACCTTTAGACACTCGTTCACCTTCAAACACGTTAAGTTGACGCCATTTAGGGATCATCTCTTCGTAATGATCACCTTCATCTGGAGTAATAACTAAACGCTTCTTACCTTTAGTCTCTTTACCAAAGCTAATTGTACCGGTAACTTCAGCTAAAATAGCTGGTTCTTTCGGTTTACGAGCTTCGAATAAATCGGCTACGCGTGGTAGACCACCCGTGATATCACGAGTTTTCGAACCTTCTTGCGGAATACGTGCTAATACGTCACCTGGGTTTACTGTCGTGCCGTCAATTACTTCAATCGTAGTGAATGAAGGAAGACGTGTTTCTTGTAAGCCGCGCTCTTCACTTTCAATGATAAGCTTAGGTTCTTTCGCATTCGCTTTAGAAAGATCTTTAACAACTATACGGGTTAAACCGGTTAGTTCATCTGTCTGTGTTTCAGTATTCGAGTCATCGATATCGCTGAACGATACTTTTGACTTATGCTCAAGTACGATTGGGTGACTATGCGGGTCCCAAGTAGCAACGATGTCGTTACCTTGAACTTCTGCATTGTCTTGTACTGTTAATACTGCACCGTAAGGTACTTTATAACGCTCTTTTTCACGGCCATAACTATCAATGATAGTAATTTCCGTAGAACGCGAAATAATAGCAATCTTACCGTCTGTATTTAATACGTACTTAGCGTTGTGAAGCTTTAATGTACCGTTAGTTTTAACTTGTACATTATTCTCAGCAGACGCTCTAGATGCCGCACCACCGATGTGGAATGTACGCATCGTTAACTGTGTACCTGGCTCACCAATTGATTGTGCCGCGATAACACCTACTGATTCACCTGCGTTGATGATATGGCCACGTGCTAGGTCACGACCGTAACAGTTAGCACAAACACCAAAGTCATTATCACACGTGATAACAGAACGTACGCGAACTTCATCTACTGAATGCTCTTCTAAAAGGTCACACAGTTTTTCGTCAAGCATAATGTTACGTTCAACAAGTACTGTATTAGTACCTGGAATAACAATATCTTCAGCAACAACACGACCTAGAACACGTTCACGAAGCGCTTCTACAACATCACCACCTTCAATAAGCGGTTTCATTGTTAAGCCATCTTCTGTGCCACAGTCATCTTCATTGATTACCAAATCTTGTGCAACGTCTACTAGACGACGCGTTAGGTAACCAGAGTTAGCTGTTTTAAGTGCTGTATCGGCAAGACCTTTACGCGCACCATGCGTTGAGATGAAGTACTGAAGTACGTTTAGACCTTCACGGAAGTTAGCTGTGATTGGCGTCTCGATGATTGAACCATCTGGACGTGCCATTAGACCACGCATACCCGCCAACTGACGGATCTGAGCAGCACTACCACGAGCACCTGAGTCGGCCATCATAAACACTGAGTTAAATGACGCTTGCTCTACTTCTTCACCTTGTGCATTAATAACTGTGTCTTTCGACAAGTTAGACATCATCTCACGTGATAAGTTTTCATTTACACGTGACCAAATATCGATAACTTTATTGTACTTTTCACCAGCCGTTACAAGACCTGATTGGAATTGTTGGTTGATTTCAGTAACTTCAGCTTCAGCTGCTTCAATGATCTGCGCTTTAACCGGTGGGATAACTAAGTCATCAATACCGATTGAAACACCTGACTTCATTGCATAATGGAAACCGGTGTACATAATTTGGTCAGCAAACATAACTGTGTCTTTAAGACCAAGACGACGGTAACACTCATTAATTAAGCCAGAAATCTGCTTTTTACCTAGCGGCTGATTGATTGACTCATACGGCATGCCTTTTGGTAAAATTAGCGACAGAATTGCACGACCAACAGTTGTATCAATAACAGTGATAGTATCTTCTACTACACCGTTTTCGTTTTTAACTGATTGACTAATACGTACTTTCACAATTGCGTGAAGGTCTGCATTGCCACTACGGTATGCTTTTTCTGCTTCTTTTGGATCTTTAAATATCGCGCCTTCGCCTTTAGCGTTAATACGGTCACGAGTCATGTAATAAAGACCCAATACAACATCCTGTGAAGGAACGATGATTGGCTCACCATTCGCAGGAGATAGAATGTTGTTTGTAGACATCATTAAGGCACGAGCTTCAAGCTGCGCTTCAATTGTTAGCGGTACGTGTACCGCCATTTGGTCACCATCGAAATCGGCGTTGTAGGCCGCACATACTAATGGATGCAAATGAATCGCTTTACCTTCGATAAGCACAGGTTCAAACGCTTGGATACCCAAACGGTGAAGTGTTGGTGCACGGTTAAGTAATACTGGATGTTCACGAATTACTTCGTCAAGCACATCCCATACTTCCGGCATTTCACGTTCAACCATCTTCTTCGCAGCTTTGATTGTCGTAGCCATGCCGCGACGCTCTAATTTGCCATAGATAAATGGTTTGAATAGCTCAAGTGCCATCTTCTTAGGAAGACCACATTGGTGAAGCTTAAGTGTAGGACCCACTGTAATTACAGAACGGCCTGAATAATCCACACGCTTACCAAGTAAGTTCTGACGGAAACGACCTTGCTTACCCTTGATCATATCGGCAAGAGATTTAAGAGGACGTTTGTTAGAACCTGTAATTGCACGACCACGACGACCGTTATCAAGTAGCGCATCTACCGCTTCTTGTAACATACGTTTTTCGTTGCGTACGATAATATCTGGTGCTGCTAAATCTAATAGACGCTTAAGACGGTTATTACGGTTAATAACACGACGGTAAAGGTCATTTAGATCAGACGTCGCAAAACGACCACCGTCTAGTGGTACTAATGGGCGTAGATCAGGTGGCAATACTGGAAGTACTGTCATGATCATCCATTCAGGGTTATTACCTGATTGGTGGAACGATTCCATTAACTTAAGACGTTTAGTGATTTTTTTACGCTTAGTTTCAGAGTTAATTGTTGGTAACTCTTCACGCATTTCAGCAATTAATTGTGCAAGATCGAGTTCACGAAGCAAGTCTAAAACTGCTTCAGCACCCATCTTAGCTTCAAATTCATCACCATGCTCTTCAAGTGCATCTAAGTATTCTTCTTCACCTAATAGCTGACCACGCTCAAGCGTTGTCATACCAGGCTCAGTTACTACGAATGATTCGAAGTAAAGAACACGTTCAATATCACGAAGCGTCATATCTAGCATTAAGCCGATACGTGACGGTAATGATTTTAAAAACCAAATATGCGCAACTGGGCTCGCAAGGTCAATATGACCCATACGATCGCGTCGCACTTTAGTGAGTGTAACTTCAACGCCACACTTCTCACAGATCACACCGCGGTGTTTAAGACGCTTATATTTACCACATAAGCATTCATAATCTTTCACTGGGCCGAAAATACGGGCACAGAATAAGCCATCGCGCTCAGGCTTGAAAGTACGGTAGTTAATAGTCTCAGGTTTCTTTACTTCACCGTATGACCACGAACGAACCATGTCTGGTGAAGCAAGACCAATGCGAATTGCATCGAATTCTTCGGTCTTATTTTGTTGCTTCAGAAACTTAAGTAAGTCTTTCACCTTAGCTCTCCTGTCGGAGTTAATCTTGAGGACGGGTAGTCTCGTCCCTACATTCTATTCGGCCGTAACAGATGCTGCAGCGTTAACTGCAGCATCTAATTGGCTTAATTTTCTTCCAACTCGATGTTGATACCCAGTGAGCGGATTTCTTTTAACAATACGTTAAACGATTCTGGCATACCTGGTTCCATTTTATGGTTACCATCAACGATGTTTTTATACATCTTAGTACGACCGTTCACGTCATCCGATTTCACTGTTAGCATTTCTTGTAGAGTGTAAGCAGCACCGTAAGCTTCAAGTGCCCATACTTCCATCTCACCAAAACGCTGGCCACCGAACTGTGCTTTACCACCCAGCGGCTGCTGAGTAACAAGGCTATAAGAACCAGTAGAACGCGCATGCATTTTGTCATCAACTAAGTGATTCAGTTTCAGCATGTACATGTAACCAACGGTTACTTGACGTTCGAACTGATCGCCAGTACGGCCATCATAAAGTGTAACCTGACCACTTCTTGGGTAGCCCGCAAGCTCTAGCATGTCTTTGATTTCGTTTTCTTTCGCGCCATCAAATGCTGGAGTAGCTATTGGTAAACCACCTTTTAAGTTTTCAGCCAAACGACGAATTTCGTCATCTGTAAAGCTATCAATGTCTACTACTTGACGAGATTCGCCAATTTCGTAGGCTTGCTTGATGAAGGCGCGTAACTCATGCAGCTCACGTTGCTCTTTCATCATTTCTTCAATGCGTTCACCAATACCACGTGCAGCTAGACCCATATGTGTTTCAAGGATCTGACCGATGTTCATACGTGATGGTACACCCAGTGGGTTAAGTACGATATCTACCGTACGACCTTTATCATCGTATGGCATATCTTCTACTGGTACGATAGTCGAGATAACACCTTTGTTACCATGACGACCCGCCATTTTATCACCCGGTTGGATACAACGTTTAACAGCTAGGTATACTTTAACAATCTTAAGTACGCCAGGTGCTAGGTCATCGCCTTGAGTGATTTTACGACGTTTGTTTTCAAACTTCTTATCGTATTCAGCTTTAAGCTCGTCATACTGGGCTGCTAATTGCTCAAGCTCAGCTTGCTTGTCTTCTTCAGCAAGGCTTTGCGTAAGTAGCTTCTCAGCATTTAATAACGCTAATTTGTCTTCATCAAAGCCAGCTGCGATAAGTAACTTACGCGCACGGTCTAATACACCAGCTTCTAGAATACGGAACTCTTCGTTGAAGTCTTTCTTCGCATCGCGAAGCTGCATTTCTTCAACTTCTAACGCACGCTTATCTTTTTCAACACCATCACGGGTGAAAACTTGCACGTCAATTACAGTACCAGTTACAGAATTTGGTACACGTAAAGAGCTGTCTTTAACGTCAGACGCTTTTTCGCCGAAGATAGCTCGTAGTAGCTTCTCTTCAGGAGTTAATTGCGTTTCGCCTTTCGGAGTCACTTTACCTACTAGAATATCGCCGCTTTTAACTTCAGCACCAATATAAACAACGCCTGATTCATCAAGCTTGCCTAGTGCAGATTCGCCCACATTCGGGATATCTGCAGTGATCTCTTCAGAACCTAATTTAGTATCACGGGCAATACACTGTAGTTCTTGAATGTGGATAGTCGTTAGACGATCTTCTTCAACTACGCGCTCTGATAGTAAGATTGAATCCTCGAAGTTATAACCATTCCATGGCATAAATGCCACGCGCAAGTTTTGACCAAGAGCTAAGTCGCCCAAGTCAGTCGAAGGACCATCTGCTAACACATCGCCACGAGTAACCGGTTCGCCAACCATACAAGTTGGTTTTTGGTTAATACATGTATTTTGGTTAGAACGTGTGTATTTGGTTAAGTTGTAAATGTCGATGCCCGCTTCGCCTGGAACGCGTTCTTCTTCATGTACATTAACAACGATGCGACTTGCGTCACAATACATTACTTCACCACCACGTTTTGCAACGATAGTAACACCAGAGTCTTTCGCTAGTGTTAACTCAATACCAGTACCTACTAACGGCTTATCCGCTTTCAATGTTGGTACTGCTTGACGTTGCATGTTTGAACCCATCAATGCACGGTTAGCATCATCGTGTTCTAGGAACGGGATAAGTGCTGCCGCTACAGAGATCACCTGTTGTGGTGATACATCCATATATTGCTGGTCCATACGTCCCATAAAGGTAGATTCACCTTTGTGACGACATGGAATAAGTTCATCTACAAACTCATTGGTTTCGGTTAAGTTTGAGTTCGCCTGTGCGATAACAAACTGACCTTCTTCAATGGCTGATAGGTAATCAACTTCATCAGTTACAACACCGTCTACCACTTTGCGGTAAGGTGTTTCTAAGAAACCATAATCATTCGTACGTGCGTACGTAGATAATGAGTTAATTAGACCGATGTTTGGACCCTCAGGAGTCTCGATTGGACATACGCGACCATAGTGAGTTACGTGAACGTCACGTACTTCAAAGCCTGCGCGCTCACGAGTTAGACCGCCCGGCCCTAATGCAGAAATACGACGTTTATGCGTTACTTCTGATAGCGGGTTATTTTGGTCCATGAACTGTGATAACTGAGACGAGCCGAAGAACTCTTTAACCGCTGCCGAAATAGGCTTAGCGTTAATAAGATCTTGTGGCATTATCGCATCTAGGTCACCTAAGCTTAAACGCTCACGTACAGCACGTTCTACACGCACTAAACCTACACGGAATTGATTCTCAGCCATTTCGCCAACACTACGTATACGACGGTTGCCTAAGTGGTCAATATCATCTACATCGCCAACACCGTTACGAATAGCAATCAATACTTTCATAACCGACACGATGTCTTCTTTGCTTAATGTGCCTGGGCCTGTATCGGTATCGTAACCAACACGGCTATTGAACTTCATACGACCTACCGTTGATAAGTCATAGCGCTCTTCTGAGAAGAACAAGTTCTGGAATAAGGCTTCAGCCGCGTCTTTCGTCGGTGGCTCGCCTGGGCGCATCATGCGATAAATTTCTACTAATGCTTCTAAACGGCTGCTTGAAGAGTCAATGTTCAATGTATTTGACATGTAAGCACCGCTGTCCACTTCATTGATATATAACGTATCAATTTTAGTGTGACCGGCTTTAACCAATTCAGCCATTAATTCAAGCGTTAGCTCGTCATTTGCATTAGCTACAACTTCACCTGTTGACTCATCAACATAGTTTTTCGCTAATACGCGACCAATGATGTACTCATGTGGTACTTCTAATTGCTTAATGCCTTTTTTCTCGATGTTCTTGATATGGCGAGCCGTAACACGACGACCACTTTCAACAAACACTTCACCGTCTTCGCTCTTAATATCAAAAGCGGCGGTTTCACCACGTAAACGTGAAGGTACCAGTTCCATAAGAACTTTACCGTCAGTTACTTCAAACGTAGTGTTGTCGAAGAAAATACCAAGAATGTCTTCACTCGAGTACTCAAGTGCACGTAAGATAATAGACGCCGGTAATTTACGACGACGGTCAATACGTACATATAAGTTATCTTTTGCATCAAATTCAAAGTCTAACCATGAACCACGATATGGGATAACACGTGCGTTATATAACACTTTACCCGATGAGTGAGTTTTACCGCGGTCGTTATCAAAGAATACACCAGGGCTACGGTGTAGCTGAGAAACGATAACACGCTCTGTACCATTGATTACAAAGGTACCGGTATCGGTCATGAGCGGAATTTCGCCCATGTAAACTTCTTGCTCTTTAATGTCTTTAACTGTGCCTGGAGCTTCTTTGTCCATAACTACAAGACGCAATTTCACGCGAAGTGGAGCAGAATAAGTCACACCGCGAATTTGACATTCTTTTACATCGAAAACTGGCTCGCCAATACGATAACTTACGTATTGCAGCTCAGAATTTCCTGAGTAGCTTTTAATTGGGAACACAGAACGGAAGGCTGCTTCCAAACCATGATCGCCATCAGCGTCAGGCACTAAGAATTTTTTAAACGATTCTAACTGTGTAGATAGTAAGAAAGGTATATCCAAAACTTGTGGACGTTTACCAAAATCCTTACGGATACGTTTCTTTTCAGAATAAGAGTAAGCCATGGGGTTCCTCAGCTTGCTGATCTTTGACCCGACCTGTTCTTGTAAGAACAGACTTAACTGGCATCTATGCCAAGATTTACAACATTTGATTGTTGTTCTAATTTAGTCCCACTTTAACACTAGCAAACTATAAAGCGTTGAAAGTAAAGAAAAAACCAGATTTTATTTGAACTAAAAGAGTGCATCACTCTATAGCGCAAAAAGGCCGGTGATTAAATAATCACCAGCCCTTGCCTGATTTCTCAGGCAGCGAACTTAGCAAAAGCTAAATTACTTAACCTCAACTTCAGCACCAGCTTCAGTAAGGTCTTTAGCAAGAGCTTCAGCTTCTTCCTTAGAGATACCTTCTTTAACAGGTGTTGGTGCAGCTTCAACAAGAGCTTTCGCTTCTTTAAGGCCTAGGCCAGTTGCGCTACGAACTGCTTTGATTGCAGAAACCTTGTTAGCGCCAGCGCCAGTAAGGATTACATCAAATTCAGTCTTTTCTTCAACTGCTTCAGCAGCTGGACCAGCTACCATACCAGCAGCAGCAGTTACGCCGAATTTTTCTTCCATTGCTTCGATAAGAGCAACAACGTCCATTACTGACATTTCAGCAATTGCGTCAAGGATTTGGTCTTTAGATACAGACATTTCAAATTTCCTAATAATTAACGGACTTTAAGTCCAAATAAATTTTACACCGAAAGGGATTAAACAGCTTAAAATTAAGCAGCTTGCTCTTCTTTCTGTACACGTACTGCTTCAATTGTTTTACACAATTTACCAGCAGACGCTTCTTTCATAGCGCTCATTAAGCGTGCAACAGCTTCGTCGTATGTAGGTAATGTAGCAAGCATTGCTGCATCAACAACATTTCCTTCAAAAGCGGCCGTTTTAAGCTCAAATTTCTCGTTCTTTTTTGCAAAAGCAGAAAAGATACGCGCAGCAGCACCTGGGTGCTCTGATGAGAAAGCGATTAAGCTTGGACCAACAAATGAATCAGAAAGGCACTCAAACTGTGTTCCTTCAAGAGCACGTTTTGCTAAAGTGTTACGGACAACTTTCATCCAAACACCATTTGCACGAGCTTCTTTACGAAGGGCAGTGATTGCGCCAACTGTTACACCACGAGAATCTGCAACAACTGCAGATAGAGCACCATTGGCTGCTTCGTTGACTTCAGCAACTATTGCTTGTTTGCCTTGAAGATTTAAAGCCATGGGTGTTACTCCTGGTTTAATGGGGTTACCGACACTCGGTGTCCCCTGTTCTACTCTTCCCTATCAAACAAGATAGAGATGCTTTTTACGGCGAGAGCCAGAAGGATTAGGAAAAATCTATCTGGGGTCTACACCGTCTACGTAGGTGAGTATTAAGGCCGAAGCCACCTACGGTCTTGGACGGAAGTCCAATTTATCGCTTTACCCTAAGGTGCAACGAAATTATGGACTTCAACCCGAATTCTTTACTTTGCTGAAAAACGAATTAATCAACAAAATGGCGCGAAATTATAGTACAAATTTCACGCCATGTAAACACCGATTAAGCTACAGTAGTGCTTAACGTGTTTTGGTCAACAGCAACGCCTGCGCCCATTGTTGTAGAGATGCTTACTTTCTTCACGTAAACACCTTTAGCTTGAGAAGGTTTAGCCTTCTTAAGCGCAACAATTAGTGACTCAAGGTTTTGTTGTAATTGCTCAGCAGTGAAATCAACCTTACCAATAGTAGTATGGATGATGCCATTTTTGTCATTACGGTAACGTACTTGACCCGCTTTTGCATTTTTAACTGCTTCAGCAACGTTAGGTGTTACTGTACCAGTCTTAGGGTTTGGCATTAGACCACGTGGGCCTAAGATTTGACCTAGTTGACCAACAACACGCATAGCGTCTGGTGATGCAACAACAACGTCAAAGTTCATCTCGCCTTTTTTAACTAGCTCAGCAAGATCTTCCATACCTACTAATTCTGCACCGGCTTCTTTCGCAGCTTCTGCGTTAGCGCCTTGTGTGAATACTGCAACGCGAACGTCACGACCAGTACCGTTAGGTAATACAGTTGCACCACGAACGTTTTGATCAGATTTACGAGCATCGATACCAAGGTTAACAGCAACGTCAACACTTTCTACAAACTTAGCTGTCGCTAACTCTTTTAAAAGCGCGATCGCTTCGTTGATTTCGTAATCTTTAGTTACTTCCACTTTTTCGCGGATAGTACGCATACGTTTAGTTAATTTAGCCATATTCTTAGTCCTCTACGCTCAAGCCCATCGCACGAGCAGATCCTGCGATAGTGCGAACCGCAGCTTCTAAATCAGAAGCTGTAAGGTCAGCTCGTTTAGTCTCAACAATCTCTTCAAGTTGAGCACGAGTTACTGTGCCTACTTTTTCAGTGTTAGGACGGCCTGAGCCTGATTTAACGCCAGCTGCTTTAAGTAGCAAGTATGCTGCAGGTGGAGTTTTCATGTCGAACGTAAAAGAACGGTCACCGTAAACAGAGATCACTACAGGAACTGGAGCGCCTTTTTCGATAGACTCTGTACGTGCGTTAAACGCTTTACAGAATTCCATGATGTTTACACCGTGTTGACCTAGTGCAGGACCTACTGGTGGACTAGGATTAGCCATACCAGCATTAACTTGTAGCTTGATTAGAGCTTCAACTTTTTTAGCCATTATAAATACCTCATTAAGTGGGTCTCAGCCTTGTGCGCGCGAGGACGCGTACTCTAACGGCTCCCCAATATAAAAAATTGTTTCGTACTTTTTGTAGCGTAAAATTAATTTACCCAAATACAAAAAGGCCGCTGATTATAAGTTAATCAGCGGCCTTTTTCAAGCTTCGTGCCAAATTTTATAAAAAATTTAGCATCACTTTTTTAATCAATTACTTATCTTGTTCAACTTGACCAAATTCAAGTTCAACCGGTGTAGAACGACCAAAAATAAGTACCGACACTTTAACGCGGCTCTTTTCGTAGTCAACTTCTTCAACAACACCGCTAAAGTCAGCAAATGGACCGTCAGTAACACGAACAACTTCACCTGGTTCAAATAAGGTAGCAGGTTTAGGTGCTTCAGCATTTTCTTGTAAACGATTAAGAATACGCTCAGCTTCTTTGGCACTAATTGGTGCAGGACGATCAGACGTACCACCAATAAAGCCCATAACACGTTCTGTGCTATTAACTAAATGCCAGCTTTTATCGTTCATATCCATTTGAATTAGTACGTAACCTGGGAAGAACTTACGCTCAGATTTACGCTTTTGACCAGCGCGCATCTCAATCACTTCTTCTGTTGGTACTAATACCTCACCAAAGCTCTCTTCAAGGCCTTTGATTTTAATGTGTTCTAAAATAGTTTGTGCAACACGCTTCTCATAACCTGAGAAAGCCTGTACTACGTACCAACGTAGCTTTATTTCGTTGTTCTCATCCGACATGGGATCAGATCTCCAATCCAGTTAAAAAGCCTACAGCGCGGAATAAAATGCCATCTAATCCCCAAAGGATAAGTGCCATTATCGCTGTTGCAACCATTACAATTAATGTCGTGTGGATAGTTTCTTGACGCGTTGGCCAAATTACTTTGCGCACTTCAATTCTTGCTTCTTTAGCAAAAGTAAGGAAAGTACGTCCTTTAGCTGTTTGCGAGGCAATTGCTAAACCAGCTGCTATTGCAACTACAACGCCAATCGCACGTAGTAATACAGACTGATCTGCAAACATGTGATTACCAACAACTGCGCCTGCAAGTAGCACTATTGCTACTAACCACTTTACTGACTCCATCGCACTTGATGGCGTTTCTACATTCGTGCTCATAATATTATTACCTTAACTACAGACACAACAACCCTACGCTATGGTAGGGTTAATCCATTAAAATCTAAACTTAAAAACAGACTTATTTAAACCGATTTTTAACCCCAGACTTACCCGCATCGCGAGTAATATTGGCAGGGGCGGAGAGATTCGAACTCCCAACCGTCGGTTTTGGAGACCGCTGTTCTACCAATTGGAACTACGCCCCTGCAAAGTGGATGCCTATTATACTTACGCAGTTCATTAACACAAGAGTAAAGATTGTCATCTGATAAAATCTTCACCGTTAATTTACACACCGCATTATTTAACCACTTAACCCGCTAAATTAATATTTATTTATGCAATAAAAAGTCATTCCTGCAATGAGTTACCGTAAAAAAATCAAAATAAACGTACCAACTCGCCACGATAGAAATCGCGTAGCAACCAAATTTGCTCAAATGCATGCGTTTGCGGCACACTAATCATTTTAAGCTGAGCATCAAAGTCTGCTTTATGCCAAATAGTGCTGGCATTGCGAATTAATAACCAAGTTCGCGCTGAATGATAAGATTTAGTGGCTTTTTGCTCCAGTAATCTCTCTAACGCTAGGCGTAACCTTTGCTCACTTGGGGCTTGCGCCATATCGGCCAATGCCCGTTGCATTGGAATTGACAGTGGCCGGCCAAGCACTGCCATTGCTTCGGTTTCACTGGCATATAAATGCGCAACTTCAATATCAAGTTGCTGATCGCCTTTGTAGCAGCTAACGTCGGGCTTATTGGGCTCATTATGCCAAATATGGCGCATATGAATGCCATATTGCTGCTCATAACAACGTAAAAACAACCTCGCTGCCTCGTGCTCTAACTGTTGTTTTTCTTGTTCGCTATCACGCTTCATTTAATACCGCGTACACATTAGTTAATAAACTTGATGCGCCAAATCTAAAGGTATTTGCTTGTAAGTAGTCATTACCCATAATAGTGCTTGCAAGGGCTAAGTAATCGCTCGCATCTGCAACTGTTTTAACTCCTCCCGCCGCTTTAAAGCCAACTAGCTTGCCCGATTCTTTAATGGTATTGAGTATAGTTTTTGTCGCATCAAGCGTGGCATTAACGGCGACCTTACCGGTACTGGTTTTTACAAAGTCGGCACCGCCTTTAATAGCTAATAATGTGGCTGATGCGATTAAATCAGGTGTTTGTAACTCGCCGCTTTCTATAATCACTTTAAGTAGAGCGCGCGACCCACAGACTTTTTTGCTCTCGGTAACATACTTAAGCACACGGCTTTTATTACCCGCTATTAGCGCTTTATATGGAATAACTAAATCAATTTCATCTGCACCGCGCTCTATGGCAATTAGTGTTTCGTTTATTACGGTATTTAAAGGTGCGTCACCCGTTGGAAAGTTAGTTACTGTGGCTACTTTTATATGGCTTAGTTCTCTGGTAGCTAAGGCTATTTTTGCTTCTGCTACAAAATCACTGTAAACACATACTGCAGCGGGCGTGCCTAATTTAGGGTTAATGCTGTTCACTAACGTATTAATAGCGGCACTATCATCGTTGCTATTTAAGCTGGTTAAATCCATTAAGGCGACAGCCAAAGCAGCCTCTTTTTGTTGTTTACTCATAGTAACCTCATCATATTTATACCGTGATTTAATACCTGTAATTATAGTAACCTAAACTTGCTATAGCTCATAACCAAACACTCTAAGCCCTTAGTTTTACATGCAACCGACCGCAAAGCCTTACTAATTAAGATTTCGGCCTTAAAAACCCACTCGTTATAACTTTTAGTTATAACGAGTGGGTTTTAATTATTTTTTACTTAGTATGTGGCGCTATATTGTGGCTATCAGGCTAAACGAGCCATTTATTTTAGGGGTGTGATTAACGTGCAGTATTTACCTATCTTTACCAAACTCGACAACAAACCTGTATTGGTTGTTGGCGGTGGAGATGTTGCGTTGCGCAAATGCAGCGCGCTTTTAAAAGCGCGTGCCAGTATTACTTTAGTCGCTCCCAAATTTTGCCAACAGCTCATTGAACTTGCTAGCGACAATAAAGTAACGCTTATACATGAGTACTTTAACGAGCAACATTTAAAAAATATGATGCTGGTAATTGCTGCTACAGATTTAGAGCATGTAAATAGCCAAGTGTTTGAACTGGCTAATGCTCATAACATTTTTGTTAATGTAGTTGACGATCAGCCTAAGTGCACCTTTATATTTCCATCGATTGTCGATCGCAACCCAATCACAATTGCTATATCAAGCGCAGGCACTGCCCCGGTATTAGCACGTCGCCTACGCGAAAAATTAGAAACCCTAATACCGCAACATATTGGCCCGCTGGCAACGCTTGTGGGTGGCTTTAGAAGCAAAGTAAAACAACGCTTTAAGCACTTTGCCGATCGTCGCCAGTTTTGGGAAGGCGTATTCGACTCATCTGTTGTTAGTAAAGTACAAACCGGCGACACCCAAGCCGCAGAGCAACAGTTAGAACACATGCTAAATGCTAAAGCCGAGCCCGAAGGCGAGGTTTATGTAGTAGGTGCAGGCCCTGGCGATCCTGAATTGCTGACACTTAAGGCACTGCAACTTATGCAACAAGCCGATGTAGTGGTTTATGACTATTTAGTGTCTGACGAGATCATGGAGTTAGTGCGCCGTGATGCCGACCTTATTTGTGTAGGCAAGCGTTTAGGCGATCACAGCGTAGCGCAGCAAGACACTAACCAAATGCTGGTCGATTTAGCCAAGCAAGGTAAAAAAGTATGCCGTATTAAAGGTGGCGATCCGTTTATTTATGGTCGTGGTGGCGAAGAAGTACAAGTACTTGCGGCTAACAAGGTAAATTATCAAATTGTACCTGGTATAACTGCCGCTGCAGGATGCAGTGCCTATGCGGGTATTCCGCTTACCCATCGTGACCACGCACAAGCGATTCAGTTTGTAACCGGGCATTGTAAAAAAGACGGCCAAGAACTCGATTGGCAATCGCTGGCTAAACCAAATCAAACCTTAGCTATTTATATGGGCGTGATAAAGTCGCCACATATACAAGCTGAGCTTTTAAAACATGGCCGCAACGCCAATACACCCGTTGCCATTATTGAAAACGGCACCCGTAAAAATCAACGCGTAATTACTGGAAAGCTGGGCGAGCTTGCCGATTTAATTACGCGTAACAGTTTGGTTTCTCCTGCGCTGCTTATTATTGGCGAAGTAGCATCCTTGCACCAAGAGTTACATTGGTTTGGTGCCAAAGCGCAAACTAGCAGTTTTGCGCAACCACTTACCGATGTGGCATAAGCTTTATACATTTATTAGATTTTAACTTTTAATTATTTTAGTAGGACGACTAACAATGGCTTTAACTCACCTTCAGCAGCTTGAAGCTGAAAGTATCAAAATCATGCGCGAAGTCGCCGCTGAGTTTGAGAACCCAGTAATGCTTTACTCAATTGGTAAAGATTCGTCGGTACTTTTGCACTTAGCGCGTAAAGCATTTTACCCTGCAAAAATTCCGTTTCCGTTATTACACGTAGACACTAATTGGAAGTTTAGCGAAATGATTGAATTTCGTGACCGTATTGCCAAAGAATACAGCTTTGAGCTACTAGTGCATAAAAACCCAGAAGGCATGGAAATTGGTATAAGCCCATTCGAGCATGGCTCTGGTAAACATACCGATATAATGAAAACTCAAGGTTTAAAGCAAGCACTCGACAAATATGGCTTTGATGCCGCCTTTGGTGGCGCACGCCGCGACGAAGAAAAGTCACGCGCTAAAGAACGTGTTTATTCATTTCGCGATAAGCACCACCGCTGGGATCCTAAAAACCAACGCCCAGAGCTTTGGAATACGTACAACAGCCAAGTAAATCCAGGTGAAAGTATTCGTGTATTCCCTCTGTCTAACTGGACCGAGTTGGATATTTGGCAATATATTTATCAAGAAAACATCGACATGGTGCCTTTGTATCTAGCTAAAGAGCGCCCAGTGGTTGATCGCGACGGCACCCTAATTATGGTTGACGATGAGCGTATGCCACTTTTGGAGGGTGAAGTGCCAATGATGAAGTCGGTACGTTTTCGGACTTTAGGCTGCTATCCACTTACCGGTGCAGTGGAATCAACGGCCAGCTCATTAACCGAAATTATTGAAGAAATGCTGCTATCTACGTCATCTGAACGTGAAGGTCGGGTTATTGACCATGACTCGGCAGGCTCAATGGAAAAGAAAAAACGTGAAGGGTATTTCTAATGGCTAATCAAAATAACGACACATTTAACGAAGTAAAAGCAATCGGTATAGACGCTTACCTAGCACGTCAGCAAGACAAAAGCTTATTACGCATGCTTACCTGTGGCAGTGTAGATGACGGTAAATCAACACTCATTGGCCGCCTACTGCACGACAGCCACCAAATTTATGAAGATCAGTTAGCAGCACTACATAAAGATAACGAAAAAGTAGGTAACGCAGGTGATGACCTTGATTTAGCATTACTTGTTGATGGCCTACAAGCTGAGCGTGAGCAAGGCATAACCATTGACGTAGCGTACCGTTACTTCTCGACCGCTAAGCGCAAGTTTATTATTGCCGATACCCCAGGGCACGAGCAGTACACGCGCAACATGGTAACGGGTGCATCAACCAGCGATGTGGCCATTATTTTGGTGGATGCACGTTACGGCGTGCAAGTACAAACTAAACGTCACAGCTTTATTTGTGACTCGCTTGGTATTAAGCAATTTGTTGTGGCTATTAATAAAATGGATATCGTTGATTTTGACGAAACTGTTTATGAAAAAATTAAAGCTGATTACTTAAAATTTGCCGAGCAACTTAATGTAAGTAACATTAAATTTGTACCTATGTCGGCGCTTAAAGGCGATAACGTAGTTACTCGTTCTGTACATACGCCTTACTACACCGATAAACCATTGCTAGAGTTATTAGAAGACTCGCCAGCAGCGCAAATCGACACTGACTTTGAAGCACGTTTACCGGTGCAATATGTGGCGCGCCCTAACTTAAACTTTCGTGGTTTTCAGGGCACGCTAGCCTCAGGCAAGTTACAAGTGGGCGATGCAATAAAAGTATTACCATCGGGCAAAACTTCTAGCATTAAAGAAATTGTTACCTTTGATGGCAACCTAGACAGTGCACAAGCTGGCCAAGCAATTACCGTTACGCTAAATAGCGAAATTGATATTAGCCGAGGCGATGTCATTGTACCAGCAAGCTCTACGGCAATAGTTACCAACCAGCTACAAGCTAAATTAGTATGGATGCACGAAACGCCGCTGCAACTAGGTAAAAGCTATAACTTTAAACTTGGTAGCAAAAACACCTCTGCTCAAGTTACTAAGATTGATCACACTATCGATGTAAATACCTTAGAGCATGGTAGCAGCGACACTCTACAGTTAAACGAAATCGCTATTGTAACGCTAGAACTTAGCGAAACTATTTTGGCTGATGAGTATCACAGTAATCACGAAACCGGCTCGTTTATACTTATCGATCGCTTATCTAACTTAACTATTGCAGCCGGTATGATAGAGCAAGTACTGCAAAGCCAAGCGCAGCAAAGTAACTTTAGTGCTTTTGAAGTTGAGTTTAACACTTTAGTACGCAAGCACTTTCCGCATTGGCAAGCGCTTGATATATCAAAGTTATAATACTTTTTGAGCCTGTTATAGGATATAAAGCATGGTAGATCAGCTCATTTTAACAGGCATTATGCTTACTTTAGTCGGGTGCCTTTTTGGCACTCGGCTTAATCCTGCATGGCTATTTGTGGGAGCCATTGGCAGCAGCTACTTAGCAGGGCTAATAGATTTAGAAAGCATGTTAGTTAATTATACTAACCCGTCGCTAATTACTTTGGTGTTATTAATATTAGTGTCAATTGCGATTGAAAAAACCACCCTTATTCAAAAATTAGCGCAATCGCTATCGAGTGGTAGTTTAGTTAAATCAGTGACTAAATTGGGACTTTCGACCGCGTTTTTATCGTCGTTTACCAATAACACCGCCGTGGTTGCTTCCTTAATTACCGCGATAAAAGACAACCCCAATCACTCGCCATCAAAGTTATTATTACCGCTATCGTACACCGCTATTTTAGGCGGCACTATTACCCTTATTGGCACATCAACCAACTTAATAGTAAATGGTTTTGCCGTAGATGCGGGCATGGCACCACTGGGATTTTTTGACTTTACCTTAGTAGGTTTGGGCGCATTAAGCGTGGGCTTAATCACTATTTTAGTCATGTTAAAATACTTACCCGACAACGGTAAAAGCGACCAAGAAGTCGTGCCTTTTTATCTTGAAGGTAAAGTACAAGCCGGTTCAAAGCTAATTGGTCGCACCGTAGAAGAAAATGGCCTGCGTGAACTTAAAGACTTATTTTTAGGCGAAATAATTCGCGATAACCAACGTATTTGTGCGGTCACGCCACAGCAAATAATTAAACAAAACGACATATTACTTTTTGTGGGCGATATAAAATCAGTCCCCCTACTTACGCGTTTCGATGGTTTAAAAGTAGTGCACGACAATCATCAAAAAGACATAGAACACTTAGTAGAAGTTGTTGTAAGTCAGTCTTCAAAATTTATTGGTAAAACCGTAAAAGAAGCCCGCTTTAGAGAGCAGTTTCATGCGGCCGTTATTGCTATTCGCCGCGGCCACGATCGCCTGCAAGGTGGTTTAGGGCAAGTGCGTTTACAAGCAGGCGACTCACTAATACTCGCCCCGGGTAAAAATTTTTACAGCTTGCCTAATTTAAAGCGCGAATTTGTGTATATATCGGGGTTTGATTTACAAACTCACCTAGCGCCTAAACAGTCAAACATTGTGCTGCTAAGCTTTGCCGCTGTACTGGGCTTAAGTATTATTGGCTTAGTGCCGCTAGTTAAAGGCTTATTAGTATTACTGATTGGCTTTATGCTTTGCGGTACTATTAAGCTTAGCGAAGTAAAACGTCGCTTTCCTATTGAGTTACTCGCCGTAGTAGGCAGCGCCATAGGCTTAGCAAAACTAATGATAGGCACCGGACTTGCTGGGCAAATATCGGCGGCTATGTTTGTAGTACTTGGCGACTTTGGCCCATACAGCGCCTTTATCGCAATATTTTTAATGACAGTATTATTTACCGAGCTGATAACCAATAACGCCGCTGCAGCATTGTCGTTTCCGGTTGCCTATTCACTTGCCGTTGGCTTTAACGTAGACCCACTGCCATTTATTATGGCGGTTGCGTTTGGCGCATCAGCAAGTTTTATATCGCCGTTTGGGTATCAAACTAACCTTATGGTTTACAGCGCGGGTAACTATCGTTTAAAAGATTATGTAGTGATGGGCTTGCCCCTTTCTATTATTTATTCAATAACAGTATTAACCTTGATCCCGCTAGTATTTCCGTTTTAATACCGGCACGCACAGCATAAAGAGATAACTCACTATGGATGAAAATATTGTTTGGCATAACTACGCAACCACTAAAGCACAACGTAGTGAGCAAAAAAAGCATCAGAGCGCTATTATATGGTTTACCGGATTTTCGGGCTCAGGTAAAAGCACTGTAGCAAACGCGCTAGAAGCCGCACTTAATCAACAAGGTATTCATACTTACCTGCTCGATGGCGACAACGTACGCCACGGTTTATGTAAAGACCTAGGCTTTAGCGACGCAGACCGAGTTGAAAATATTCGCCGCGTAGGCGAAACAGCAAAGCTAATGGTTGACGCTGGCTTGTTAGTGCTTACTGCGTTTATATCGCCTTTTAGAGCAGAGCGCGACATGGTACGCAGCTTAGTAGATGACAAGGAGTTTATTGAAGTATTTATCGACACCCCACTCGATGTATGCGAAAGCCGCGATCCTAAAGGCTTATACAAAAAAGCCCGCGCTGGCGAAATTAAACACTTTACCGGCATTGATTCCAGTTACGAAATACCCATCAATCCAGAAATAATTTTAGATACCAGTAAAAACACGCTAGACCAATCGGTTGTTCAGCTGATAACGTATCTAAAACAACAGCACATAATATAGGTTAACCCCAATGAACCAAACCGAACTGCTAGAAGAAACCCTGATCCTTGCCCGCAAAGCGGGTAGCGCCATAATGGGAATTTATCAAAAGGACTTTAACGTTGAATACAAAGCCGATGAAAGCCCTGTAACCGACGCCGACTTAGCAGCTCATAAAATTATTGTTGCAGGGCTACAGCAGCTCACTCCCGACATTCCTATATTAAGTGAAGAAAACGCCGATATAAGCTGGGAAGTTCGCAAAGCATGGAAAAGTTACTGGCTAGTAGATCCTATCGATGGCACCAAAGAGTTTATTAAAAAAAATGGTGAGTTCACCGTAAATATCGCACTTATCGAAAATGGCATTCCGGTTTTAGCCGTAGTAGACGCCCCAGCCCTTGGCGTATCTTACTTAGCAAGCGAAGCCATAGGCGCATTTAAAGACAAAGGCGATGAACGCATAGAGCTAAAAGTAACTACCAAACCAAACACAGGGTTAATACGCGTAGTTGGCAGCCGCTCACACCCCTCACCCGATTTAGCCGAATTTGTAAAACGCTTTGACGAAGTAGAAATGGTTTCAAAAGGCAGCTCACTAAAACTATGTTTAGTGGCCGAAGGCAGCGCCGATATTTACCCGCGCTTAGGCCCAACCTGTGAGTGGGATACTGGCGCCGGCCATGCAATCGCCGCAATCGCCGGCGCTAAAGTAACTAAAATTGATGGCAGCCCGCTAATTTACAACACCAAAGATGAGTATTTAAATCCGTATTTTATTGTTTCAGCTATTGAAGAATAAAGCGCCTAGAGCTGCGGGCTTTTAGCTACTAGCAGCTCTATGTCAATTTAAACACCGTAGGTTGGGTTGAGTGAAGCGAAACCCAACGAATAACCGCTGTTAACCACAATATTTTAATCTTCCAATTTCACCTCAAAAAACACTTAAATCGGTGCGCGTAAAAAGTGTGTAACGCCTAATGTGTGTCCGTTTATTGTCATGTAGTTGTCTTTATGTGATTGGGCTTTAAAACCACACTTTAATAGTACGGCTTTTGAGGCGGGGTTATTATCTAGCACTAAGGCTTCTAACTTGTTAACTGCATAATGCTGAGCGGCTATGCTAATTAATTCGTTAAGGCAAAAACTGGCGTAGCCTTTACCTATGCTATTTTTAGCAACTCGATAACCCACTGCGGCAGTGTTTGTTTGCCCTGTTATATCTTTTAAATTTGCGCGCGCAACAATTTGCTCATTAACAATAAGCACACCCGAATAATGCGTACCTAATTGCATGTTTATAATGGCATCATAAATATGCATTTTAATGCCTAAATCGCGATAAAAGTAATCCTCTCTCGGCGGCAGCATTGATTCAAACCAAGCTTTATTTTCTGATTCAAATTGCAATAACATAGCTAAATGCTTAACTGACAAGATTTCAAATATCACAAAAACTCCTGTTTTTAATCACTTTACAACCTAGGTGGAAAGTAGGGTTTACAATAATTATACTCTAGATTGCAGTGTGTAAACTTTAAACTTTATGGGGAAAAGCTATTAACCCCCTTTTTAAGTGCACCTTTCCTGCTTATTATTTTTAACGTTGAGCTAAAGCCACTGCCATTCTCTGCTCACTTTTATAACGCTGTTGCAAATTAATTACAGGCGTAACTGGTACGCTACAAATAAGCGAATATTAAGCTAGTTTATCGAATGAAATCATTAAGTAAAAACTATATGCTTTGCCGTCATTATTATTCTAAAAAAACCTGGTGAGCTTATGCCCCCATCTCAAGATGCTACGCATTTTAATGCATCTACAGCAAAACAGTCTTCTTGGACTTTGCACGACACACAGTGGACGTTAAGCCTATTTGGTACCGCCGTTGGTGCCGGTATTTTATTTTTACCTATTAATATTGGTATTGGCGGTTTTTGGCCGTTAATTATTATGGCGTGCTTGGCCTTTCCAATGACCTTTTTAGCGCACCGCGGTTTAGCGCGGTTTGTGCTGTCGTCAAAAAATAAAGATGCTGACTTTACCGATGTAGTAGAGGAGCATTTTGGGGTGACCGCGGGTCGGCTAATCTCTTTGCTGTACTTTTTATCTATTTTTCCGATTTTACTTATTTACGGTGTCGGTTTAACCAATACCGTAGACAGCTTTATGGTGAACCAGCTTGGCATGGAGTCACCATCGCGGGTGTTGCTTTCTGGTGTATTGGTTGCAGGTATGATTGGCTTAATGATGGGCGGCGAAAAGCTGATGCTTCGTGCTTTTGCTATTTTAGTTTATCCGCTTGTGGGCATATTGTTTTTTTTATCCTTGTATTTAATCCCTAGTTGGCAAATGCCGAATATGGCGCTGCCAGAAGTGGGCAGCTTTGGTAAAACACTGTGGTTGTCGATTCCTATTATTGTATTTTCGTTTAGCCACGCAGCGGCTATTTCGAGCTTTGTAAACGTACAACGCGGTCATTATGGTAATAAAGCGGTTGCTAAGTCTGAGGCGATATTAAAGCGCACCAGTTTACTGTTAATTACCTTTGTATTGCTGTTTGTGTTTTCGTGTGTGTTGTCCTTAACTGGCGAGCAAATGGCGGCGGCGAAAGCGGCAAATGTGTCGGTTTTATCGTACCTTGCCAACATTACTGACAATTCGTTTATTGCTACGCTTGGCCCATTGGTGGCGTTTATTGCGATTATGTCGTCATTTTTAGGGCACTTTTTGGGTGCACGCGAAAGCTTTACTGGCTTAGTAACTAAGCAGTCGAACATAAGCGCTAAAGTTGCCGATAAGGTAGGTGCTGTACTAATGTTTTTTGCTATTTGGTTTTGCGCGGTTAAAAACCCGAGCATACTCGATATGATGGATCAGTTATCTGGCCCTATTATTGCGATGATTTTATTTATTATGCCCATGATTGCTGTTTATAAAGTACCGGCATTACACAAGCATCGTAATCGTTTAAGCACCTTATTTATATTAGCGGTTGGCTCAATGGCGGTAATGGCTTTGCTTTACAGCATGCTTAAATAATACTAAATATACTGGCTATAAGCTTTTTAACACAAAAAAAATGGCGCTCATTGAGCGCCATTTTTATTGACTATATTTTGCTATTTAATCTAGGTCTGGCAAGTTACGGCCATAGAATATTTCTTGCATTTCACGGGTCAGTTTAGAGCGAATTTCTTCCTCTTCTTCATCTGACAAATCATCCGTAGAAAGGCCGAATAAATAGGTATTTAAATCAGTCTCTTTTAACATCATTTTAGTGTGAAACAGGTTTTCTTGATACACGTTTACGTCCATCATTTGGTACGCTTCTTTGGTATCTTCTGTCATGAAGTTTTGAATTGAGCTAATTGCATGATCGATGTAGTGCTTAACGCCGTTTATGTCGCGGGTAAAACCACGTACGCGGTAGTCAATTGTTACTACGTCTGACTCTAGGCTATGAATAAGGAAGTTTAACGCTTTAAGTGGCGATATTATGCCACACGTTGACACTTCAATATCGGCGCGAAAAGTACAAATACCGTCATCAGGGTGAGCTTCTGGGTACGTGTGTACACAAATATGGCTTTTATCTAAATGGGCAACCACTGAATCTGGTAATGGGCCTGGAGCTTCGTCAGCATCGTAATTTTGCTGCTCTTCTACCGGCTCTTCTGAAACCAAAATAGTTACGCTTGCACCTTGCGGTTCGTAGTCTTGGCGCGCTACATTTAAAATGTTAGCACCTATAATATCAACAACTTCACCTAAAATGTCGGTTAGTCTATCTGCACTGTACTGCTCATCGATATATTCAATATATTCTTTACGTTGTTGCTCGGTCTTTGCATAGCAAATGTCGTAAATACTAAAGCTTAAACTTTTAGTTAAATTATTAAAACCATGAAGTTTAAGTTTATCGAAGGGTTTGTTCATAATAAACCAACCTATAAATTAGTGAAATCTGCTCTAGCAGAATAAAAGTTCGCGGATTTTATACGAATTTTACTCATGGAAAAAGCGTTATTTTACTTGATCTTGCACAACTTCGTGGCTATGCGTAATTTTTACTGTTTTATCAAGCATTAATGCGACCGAGCAATACTTTTCAGCAGAGAGTGAAACAGCGCGCGCAAGGTGCTTTTCAGACACATTATTGCCCGTTGCTACAAAGTGTAAATTAACTTTGGTAAATACTCGTGGGGCAGTTTCGGCGCGCTCTGCCGTTAACTGTACTTCTACGTTGCTAAAATCTTGTTTGGCTTTTTTTAAAATGCTCACTACATCAACCGATGAACAACAACCGATTGACATTAATACCATTTCCATAGGGCTTGGTGCAGCACTGTCGCTACCACCGTCAAATACAACATTATGATTTGAATTAGAGCGACCAATAAAGGTATTACCTTCAACCCATTTTACATTTGCTTGCATTGTTATACCTCAAAAATTATTTTCTTGATTGTATACCAATCAGCTTTAATAAGTGAGCGCCCAGCAATAATATAAATTAGCTTGATCAAGGCACTTAAATTTATGCAAGGGTGGTAAAACCGTCAGCGCATTTAAAGCGTGCTACCGGAAAATATAGAAGGGTTGCGGGCTAAGAAACGGCGTTATCAAATAGGTTTTTAACCAAACCACCAAACTCATCAATAAACATGTGTTGCTCTACCGTAACAGGCCGCGAGGTGATGCTACTGAGGACTTCTTGTAAATCGTAAACTATGCCATCAACTTCACGCACAATTTGGCTACGCTGCTCTGTAGTGAGCTCTGTGTGCTGCTGACATATGAGCATTACGTTTTGTGCAATCACGTCTTCGATTAATTCCATAACCGTAGGTGCACCTGGTTTTATTTCACCCGGCTTTTCAAATAAAGCTAAGTTTTGAGTTAGGTACATAATTAAGTCGTCGTACCCTTGCCTATTTAAAACCATTACACGTATACCTTAAAAATAATTAATTCAGTAATTTAAGCAGAAAGCACTAATAATTACTAGCTTAGCGACATAGCTAATACAAAAAAAGCAGCCGAAGCTGCTTTTATAATTATTTAGTAGTAATTTTAGTCTATTTTTAAGCCTGGGCTTAATGTAGCTGGCATAGCAACTTTTTCAAGCTCTACTGATGCTACTGGGTATGCACAGTAATCGGCAGCGTAATACGCGCTGGCTCTGTGATTACCCGATGCGCCAATACCACCAAACGGTGCAGCACTTGATGCGCCAGTAATTGGGCGGTTCCAGTTAACAATACCAGCGCGAATACGGCGTAAAAAGTGCTCGTAGTCGGCTGCACTGTCGCTAAGTAAACCTGCTGATAAACCAAAGCTTGTGTCGTTGGCTTTATCAATTGCTTGGTCAAAGTCGTCAAAGCGGAATACTTTTAGAAGTGGTCCAAAATGCTCTTCATCTGGGAAGTCGCTAATATTTGTACACTCAATAATACCTGGTGTTACAAAGCCAGTATTAACTGTATGCTCAAGCTCTACCAATACTTGAGCACCAAGCTCAACAAGTTCGTTTTGCGCTTTAACCATACCGGCAGCGGCGGCTGATGAGATCATTGAGCCCATAAATGGCTGATCTGCATCGTCATAATTACCTACTTTAATCGCTTTAGTTGCGGTAATTAAACGCTCCAGGATTACATCACCTTTGCTACCCGTTGGTAAAAATAGTTTACGTGCACAGGTACAACGCTGGCCACTTGAAATAAACGCTGATTGAATAATATCGTGAACAACCGCTTTAGTATCTTCAACGTCAGTAATAATAAGTGGGTTATTACCGCCCATTTCTAGCGCTAAAATTTTACCAGGTTGACCCGCAAACTGTTCATGTAAAATATGACCTGTGCGCGAAGAACCCGTAAAGAACAAGCCATCAATACCTTTGTGAGCAGCAAGGGCTTTACCCGTTGCTACTTCACCTTGTACAAGGTTAATTACACCCGCTGGTAAACCTGCTTTTTCCCACAGCTTAAGCGTAAGCTCGGCAACTTTAGGCGTAAGTTCTGACGGTTTAAATATAACCGTGTTACCCGCTAAAAGCGCTGGCACTATGTGGCCATTAGGTAAATGCCCCGGAAAGTTATACGGACCAAATACAGCTACAACACCGTGTGGCTTGTGGCGGATCATTGCGCGCCCTAGTGGCATTGCATTTTCTACGTCGCCAGTGCGCTCTAAAAACGCTTTTTCAGAAATGGCAATTTTACCAACCATAGCACCCGCTTCTGTGCGAGTTTCCCACAGTGGCTTACCTGTTTCTTGTGCAATAGTAATGGCTAGCTCTTCGCTGTTTTCTTTTAATTGCGCTGCGAATGCTTTAACTATTTCTAAACGTTCAGCAAATGTTTTATCAGCCCAAGCATAAAACGCTTCGCGCGCTGCGCTAACTGCAGCGTCTACTTGCTCTGCAGTTGCTGAGTTTGCTTGGAAAATAACATTGTTATTGGCTGGGTTTACTGAACTAAATTCGGTTCCTTGGCCTTGTGACCATTGACCATTAATAAATTGTGCAGGATGAGTCATTATACTTTCTCCTAAATTAAATCGTGGTTGCGCTTACGCTATCGCCCGCTTGTAAATACAGTGCATCGGCTACTTGTTGCGTTATTACTATGCTGCTCATGCGCTCATCGAACGTCATAGGTACTACAGTTGCTCTAAAGTCTGTAAGCTTTTCGTTGGCTAATAACACCATGGTGTCGCCACTTGGCTCACCTATTTCAACTTTAAAGTGTTTAGCATTACGAATGGTGGCAATGTTATCTACTTTTGCTTCAACTGTGGGGCCGGCATCAAAAATATCAACATACCCATTAAAGGTAAAACCTTCACTTTTTAATAGCTCAATTGCTGGGCGTGTGTTGTCGTGTACTTTACCAATAACAGCTTGCGCATTTTTGCTGAGCAAATTAACGTAAATTGGGTACTTAGGCATTAATTCAGCAATAAATACTTTTTGGCCTATGCCTGTTAAATAGTCGGCAGTTGGAAAGTCCATTGAAAAAAAGTGCTCTTCTAGCCATTGCCAAAATGGGCTGCTGCCATTGTCGTCAGACACACCACGCATTTCTGCAATGACGGTTTGTGCAAAACGCTCTTGATGCTGCTTAATAAACATAAAACGCGATTTTGAAAGTAATTTACCGTTACTGTTTTTGCGGTATGCGTCTTTCAAAAATAATGTACATAGCTCTGTAGCGCCGGTGTAATCGTTACAAAGCGTTAAAATATCAACTGCTTTATATACGTTTAGAGTGCGTGAAGAATGAATCACTTTACTTAAATGATAGTGATAAAATGCATCATCTAAGCCAACAGCGGCTTCTATACCTGAGGTACCAACTACTTCACCGGTTTCGGTGTCCTCTAGTACAAATAAATAACCTTCGTCGCCCGGCTCGGTAGCAGCTTTTGCAAATGAGCTAACCGAATGATCTATTTTCTTTTGCAATAACTTTTCATTATTAGGTAAAGAAGTAAAGCCATGACCCGATTCGTGGGCTATTTTCACTAATGCAGGGTAGTCACTTTGTTGGATTGGGCGAAGGATCATCATAAACCCGCTTACTCCCTTATATTATAACGGTAAATTAAAATTAGAGGGCAAACTAGGTCTGCCCTTAATAGATATTGTTTGGCTATGTTAAGCGCTTACAACACTGGCTACTGCTTTTTCAAAGCGTGCCATACCTTCACGAATGTCGGCTTCTGGGATAACTAATGATGGTGTAAAGCGAACCACGTCAGCACCGGCAACTAATGACATAAGACCGTGCTCAGTACCTGCCACTAAAAACTCTTTTGCACGACCTTTGTATTGCTCGCTTACTACTGCACCAATTAATAAACCTTGGCCGCGAATTTCGCTAAACACGTGGTATTTATTATTAATTTCAGTAAGTAGTTGGTTAAATAATGCTGCTTTTGCTGTTACACCAGCAAGTACTTCTGGGGTATTTACAGTATCGAATGCTGCTTCAGCAACGGCGCACGCTAATGGGTTACCACCATAAGTAGAACCATGCGTACCTACTTTAAGGTGTTGTGCAATTTCAGTTGTGGTGATCATAGCACCAATAGGAAAACCGCCGCCCAATGCTTTAGCCGTAGTTAAAATGTCAGGAACAACGTTTAAACCTTGGTATGCGTATAAGTTACCTGTACGGCCAACACCTGTTTGCACTTCATCAAAAATAAGCAGTGCATTATGTTTAGTACATAAATCACGAACGCCTTGTGCAAATTCGTCAGTTGGCGAAACAATACCGCCTTCACCTTGTAGTGGCTCCATCATTACGGCACATGTTTTGTCGCTAATAAGGGCTTCAAATGCTGCCAGGTCGTTGTAATCACAATGTACAATGTCGCCTGGCTTAGGACCAAAACCATCTGAGTATGCCGCTTGGCCACCAACAGTTACGGTAAAGAATGTACGGCCATGGAAACCTTTGTTGAATGCGATGATTTGTGATTTTTCTGCGCCAAATTGATCAAGGGCAAAACGACGCGCTAATTTAAGTGCTGCTTCGTTTGCTTCTGCGCCTGAGTTGGCAAAGTAAACTTTTTCGGCAAAGGTTGCATCAACCATTTTTTTAGCTAAGCGTAATGCTGGCTCGTTGGTCATTACATTTGATAGATGCCAAAGCTTTTCGCCTTGCTCTTTTAATGCGCCTACTAATGCAGGGTGGCAATGGCCAAGACAGTTAACGGCAATACCACCAGCAAAGTCGATAAACTCTCGACCTTGTTGATCCCATACGCGAGAGCCTTCGCCTCGAACTGGAATTACGCTTGAAGGTGCGTAGTTAGGAACCATTACGTGATCAAATAATTCGCGATTGACTGTCATTTTATTTCCTCTTAATTGTGTACATCACAAAGCCGTAAATAGCTGTGTGGTAACCTGTAGCATATGTGTTTTTTAGCAAACTCAGTATAGCGATATTTGCATAAAAAGGGCTGTGTGGTTCAATTTTCAGACGCTTATTATTTCAGAAAACATTGATTATGTCTCTTCAAAAACTTTCATGTAACCCTTGATAATAAAGGGCTTGAGATATAATTTCATAGATAGTGAATAACTATTTGGTTGCTTTATGCAACTCGTTTTTAGCCAATAAAGCGCCTGAACAACGAGCGCGCCTCACTTTAAACGGGGAAATGTATTGAAAAGAGATAATAAAAAGTGAATGGATAGTCGCAAAAAAATTAACAAATTTAATCAATTTGAATAGCAAGATTATTAAAATTGCTTGCTTGGAGTGCTTTTAGCTCTTTTTTGGTGAACTTAAAGTACGAAAACCAACTAAGCGTTTCATCCGGTTCAACTAGCTGATGCTGCTTTAGCGTTAAGTACTGAGAGTAACATCGTGCTTTTAGCATTACCTGCGTTAAAGGCAGCGCTGTATCGCCTTTTTCTACACCATTAACGAGTTGCTGCATTACGCTATTAAACGGCAAATACTTAAAGGCCATTTTTTCAATTATTTTAGCGCTAATAGCCAACGACTGTTCGCTCAGTAAGGTGGTTAAAAATAAAGGGTCTGGTTTTAGCTCTAGCAATGCAGTATGCAAGCCTTTATTCGCTGTAGTGCGAGCAAATTGTACTTTTCGCTGCCAAATTTGCTCAAACACTTTTAAATATAAACGCACTAAGGCTATTTGCCCCACGTTTAATAACATCCCTAAAGTAAAAGCATGGCTTGGGTTAACCTCGTTAACTTCAGCAATTTTTTGTGCCGCAATAGCATTCGCCATGGCGCTTTCTTTTAAGCGCCTTTTTAGTAACGAAAAAGGCTCTGTGCTATAAGGCATCCAATGGCGCACTGCAAAAGTTGGTACTACTAGCTGTAAGTTATCTAGGCCAATATAACGCAGCGCTAAAGCGGGGCTATCTACTTTCACTGCGGTATTTTTGCTGCGCTGATTACGATAATAAGGCAAGTTAACTAAAGTAACTAACTCTCTGCCAAGCCAGCTTAGGTCGTTAACTAAGGGCTCTAAGCGCCCAACCGATGCGCTTTTTGTGGCTAAAATATCTAACATGGCACATACGCTGTCCTCTACACCTATGGTGTTTTGAATAACACTGTCTATATCGCTAAGCTGCTCAGACATCATTTTTTCTATTGCTTTATGCAGTTGCTCGCTCGCTGCTGCACGATATTTATGATGCGCGGTGCTTTTTAACTTGCGCTTTTGCTGAGCGGCAACCTCTACTTCAAGTAATGTGCGTTGCTTTAGTGGTTCGCCATAGTCCATTTCTAGCGTATGAATAAAGCCAATTTGTTGATGAGCAAAGTTATGACCAAGCAGCAAATCATGTGCTCGTTGATTAAGCATTTTAACAATACGCGGTTGCTGCACTATTTCGGTCATGGCTCTCTGTCTTTAATGTAATGATATTTACTTAATACTATAAGCTTAGAAGCGAGTTAAAAAGTTATCAAGTAACGCTAAACCTTGCTCAGTTAAAATAGCTTCCGGATGAAATTGTACACCTTCAAGTGCTAAGTCTGTATGTAATAATCCCATAATTTCGTCAAACTCACCTTGCTGGGTTTGTGTCCAGGCTGTTACTTGTAACTCTTTAGGCAGCGACTGTGCCTCAACAATTAAAGAATGATACCGACAGACCGTTAAGGGCTTAGCTAAACCTTTAAATACTCCTTGATCGCTATGGTAAATTGGCGATGTTTTACCGTGCATTACTTTTTTAGCACGCACCACCTTTGCTCCTAAGGCTTGGGCAATAGTTTGATGCCCTAAGCAAATTCCTAAAATAGGATACTGCCCTTTTAATTGCTCAACAATACTTAATGAAATACCCGCTTCGCTTGGGCTTTTAGGACCGGGTGATATAACAATATGTTGAGGATTTAACTGCTTAATTTGGCTAAGCGTTATTTGGTCATTGCGCTTAACCAGTACCTCTTGATCTAAACGCTGAAAGTACTGTACCAAGTTATAGGTAAACGAGTCGTAATTGTCGATCATTAAAAGCATGTAATAAAGCACTCAAAATAGTTATTGTTTGCGAGGAGTTGTTGCATTTTGTATTCTAACTTAAGCATCTTTGAGTGTCAGTGCTTTGTATAGTGATATATAAGTATTTCCGTAATAATAATTAATAACGGCTATGTGTTGATTTATACTCAAGCAACCCCCAGTTCTAATATTATGGCGTACATAAATACCCATACAATCTGAATTTAACTAAACCCTAAGCGTGTTATTTTTAAAACACATTTATTACACGCACCGTTAAGGAGTACCTATGTTAGGCGAAGATCATTCATTAACTCAAGACTTTCCTGAGCACCTAAATACCATTAAAAAACTCAATAGCAATGATCCAGAGTTTGCAGATAAAGCCAAAAAATACAACGCGCTTGATAAAGAAATTCGTACCTTAGAGCTGCAAGACGCGCCTATCGATGACGAGGAAATGCTGCAATTAAAACATGACCGTGTGGTGTTAAAAGATTGGCTACATCAACAATTGTTAAAAGCCAGCTAAGCGCAATTTATACCCATTGTATTTAAGAGCCCTCTGACTTATGGGCTCTTATTACTCTTGCTTCTTAATATACACTGCCACCACCCTTGGTATAAATTACAGCGTTATAGCTATAACAGCCCTTCCTAATATTTAAAAAGCATTGCTATTAATTTAACTTGCAGACAAGCTATCTGTATCTAAGATAAATAACGTTAAGCTTATGTCTAAATACATACTCTCGATTGATCAAGGAACTACCAGCTCTCGGGCTATTTTATTTACCAAAGATGCCAAGGTAGTTGATACTGTTCAGCAAACATTCCCGCAGCACTTTCCCAATAATGGCTGGGTTGAGCATGACCCTAACGATATTTTACAAACCGTACTAAGTACCTGTAAAACAGTACTGGCTAATAACCAGGTTACAGCCGAGCAGGTCATTGCCATTGGTATCACTAATCAGCGCGAAACCACTTTAGTATGGAATAAAAAGACTGGCCAACCAATTTATAATGCCATTGTGTGGCAAGATCGCCGTACCAGCGAGTATTGCGAGCAAATACGTAGCGATAAACTCAGTAAAAAAATTAGCGATAAAACCGGGCTATTATTAGATCCGTACTTTTCAGCCACTAAAATTCGCTGGATTTTAGATAATGTTGCCGATGCACAGCAACAAGCGCTAGCCGGCGAGCTAGCATTTGGTACGGTTGACAGTTATTTACTGTGGCATTTAACCGCTGGCAAAGTACACCGTACCGATGCCACCAACGCCTCACGTACACTATTATTTAATATACATCAGCAATGTTGGGATGAAGAGTTACTAACGCAGTTTAATATTCCACACTCTATGCTTCCAGAAGTGATGGACAGCGCAGCCGAGTTTGGCAGTACCAGCAGTGAAATTTTTGGTGCACCGATTAAAATTTGCGCTATGGCGGGGGATCAGCAAGCCGCATTAATTGGTCAAGCTTGCTTTAAAGAAGGCATGGCTAAAAGTACCTACGGAACGGGCTGCTTTTTAATGCTTAATACGGGCGATAAAGCCCTTACCTCTAATAACCGCTTATTAACTACTGTGGCTTACAGGCTCAATGGTAGAGTGACCTACGCTATAGAGGGCAGTATTTTTATGGCGGGTGCCACTATGCAATGGATTGTTGAGGGCTTAAAGCTACTTGAACATGCCGGCGACAGCGAGGCTATGGTCAAAGACGTGCCACTGGATCACGGCGTATTTTTAGTGCCTTCGTTTACCGGTTTAGGCGCCCCATACTGGGATGCCAATGCCCGTGGTGCTATTTTAGGTTTAACCCGTGATTCTGGCATTAGCACTATAGTAGCAGCGGCGCTGCAGTCTGTTGGCTATCAAACCAAAGATTTACAAAAAGCCATGGAAGGTGATGGCCTGCGTCCAAGTATTTTGCGCGTGGACGGTGGCATGGCAAAAAATAATTGGGCCATGCAGTTTTTAGCTAATATTTTAGGCGCAAGTGTGGAACGCCCAGCGCTAACAGAAACAACCTCTCTGGGTGTTGCCTATTTAGCAGGGCTGCAAACTGGGACTTATAAGTCAACGGAGCAATTAGCTACTATGTGGCAATGCGACCGTCGTTTTGAACCAACCATGAGCATAGATGAACGTAACGATTTATACGCAAAATGGCAGCACTGTATAGCACAAGTCACACTTTCAAATAACGCAACAAAAGACGACTGCTAATGCGATAGTGTTATTGGCTATTGATATGCCATCGCTTAAATTAATAAAGAGGTATTCAGTGAAATTACTCGATAATGAATATGATTTACTGGTTATTGGCGGTGGCGTTAATGGCACTGGTATTGCGGCTGACGCCGCCGGTAGAGGCTTAAAAGTATTACTGTGTGAGCAAAATGATTTAGCCTCTGCTACATCATCAAGTAGCAGTAAACTTATTCATGGTGGACTACGCTATTTAGAGCATTACCAATTTAGGCTAGTAAAAGAGGCACTTAAAGAGCGTGAAGTGTTATTAAAAAATGCCCCACATATTATGTGGCCGCTATCTTTTAGGCTGCCACATCAAGCGCATTTACGCCCTTACTGGATGATTAGAATTGGGTTGTTTATATACGACCATCTTGCCAAACGCATTACTTTACCCGCCTCAAAATCAATTAAATTTACCCGCGATAGTATATTGAATAATACTATTACCCGCGGTTTTGAATACGCTGATGGCTGGGTTGATGATTCGAGGTTAGTTATTTTAAATGCGTTAGCAGCACAGCAAAAAGGTGCAACCATTTTAAGCCGCACGCGCTGTATTAAAGCAGTTCGCAATAACAATAATTGGAGTGTGACCTTAGAGCAACAAGGTAGCAAAAAGCAATGTTCTATAGTTGCTAAAGGAGTTGTTAATGCAGCGGGCCCTTGGGTTGCATCACTTTTTGATGAGGTAATTACTGGGCCGTCGCCACATAATATTCGCTTAGTTAAAGGCAGCCATATTATTGTGCCGCGTATTCACACTGAGCCGCAGGCCTATATTTTACAAAATAAAGATCAGCGTATTATTTTTGTTACCCCATTTGAAGATGACTATTCACTGATTGGCACTACAGATGAAGAATACAGCGACAATATAGCAGATGTAAAAATTAGCGATAAAGAAGTCGATTACTTAATTGGCATTACTAATAATTACTTTAAAAAACAACTTACTCATAACGACATAGTGCATACCTTTAGTGGTGTACGCCCCTTACTAGATGATAACTCATGCGACGCACAAGCCGTTACTCGCGACTACAAACTGATATTATCGAGCAATAATAACCAGGCACCACTGCTAAGTGTATTTGGTGGGAAAATTACCACTTATCGCAAGCTCGCTGAAAACGCAGTAAACGAACTCGCCAGCTTTTATCCGCATATGGGCCAAACATGGACAAAAAACACTCCATTACCCGGTGGCGACTTTTCATCAAAGGTAGTATTAAAGCAACAACTACAGGTAAAGTATGCATGGTTGCCTGAGTTTATTTTAAATCGCTTTATACGCAGTTACGGTACTGGCACTTATACCCTACTTACAGATGCCCAAAGCGTAGCTGATTTAGGCCAGCATTTTGGCCATGGTTTATACGCCACTGAAGTAAATTATTTAGTTAATAGCGAGTGGGCTAGCAGCGCCGAGGATATATTGTGGCGTCGTAGTAAGTTAAGTTTGCGTTTTAATACTGAGCAAATAACAGCGCTGAGCCAGTATATTCAAAATTATAATGGCTCAATACCGCTGTAAACATTTACCAAACTAGCTAGCCGGGGCTAAATGCTCATTAAGTGACGATTTTTCAGATACTGAAAGCGATTGCTTTGCTTTTGCTGCAAAATCGTAACGTACCAATACCGTTTTACCAACTGCACAGCAGTTACCTTGCTGGTGAGCTTCTTGGCGTAATACAAATGAGCTGGTACCTACATGCTCTACTGAGGTTTTAATGGTTACTTCATGGCCATAAAATAACTCACCAACAAACGACACTTCGACTTTGGCAATAATTAGCTTCCAGTCATGTGGGTTTAAATCTGGGGTAAAAAACCTAAAAATAGGCGCACGCGAAGCTTCAAACCATACAGGGAGTACGGTATTGTTAATATGTCCTAGCGCATCTGTTTCACTAAAGCGCGGCATCACTTTTTCAATAAACATAATAATCCAATAATAATTATATAAAGGTAAACTATGACGGACTTTATTCGCGTATACGATAACGCGCTCAGCAATGACTTTTGTGATAACTTTATCACTACCTTTTCTCAAAGCCCGCATATAAAACAAGGGATGACATCTGGCGGTATCGATTTAAATAAAAAAGATAGCCACGACTTGCACTTAAACAATCATCCGGAATACGTTGAGCAATTAAAACACATTCAACAAACCACTGCACAGTATGTTTTTAAATACATTGAAGAACATATTTTTATTATGATTGGTGCCTTTGGCCTAAAAGTGTATCACCCTAAAAGTGGCGAACCTGTTGACTTAACACACGCAAACTTTGATGAAGTGGGTAAACCACAACTGCCCTTATTAGTGCAGCAAATTTTTAGGCTAGGAAATATTCAGGCGCAAAAATACCAAGTTAATAAAGGCGGTTACCCGTATTGGCACAGCGAAGTTTATCCGCAGTTAAATCATAACGAGGCGCTACATAGAGTATTGCTGTTTATGTTTTATTTGAACGATGTTGAACAAGGTGGGGAAACGGAGTTTTATTATCAAAAGCGTAAAATTGCGCCTAAAAAAGGCACTATGGTAATAGCGCCCGGCTACTTTACTCACACTCACCGTGGCAATAAGCCAGTATCTAACGATAAGTATATTTTAACCTCGTGGGTACTGTTTAACCGCGCAGAGCAAATATACGGTGCGCCAAAGAGCTAGCGCACCTTTTTTATGTATATTAACCTAGTAGCTCATCAAACAAATTAAATAACTGATCAAGCTCTGCGGTGGTGTTGTAGTGCATGCAACCAATGCGCACTACGCCACCTTTATCAAGTACGCCTAATTGCTCACACAAACCTTGCGCGTAAAAGTTGCCGTCCCATACACAAATATGTTGCTTACCTAAACATTCAGATACAGCGCGCGGCTCTAAACCTTCAAAAGTTAACGCAAAAGTAGGCGTACGCTCATTTAAACGATCTAAGTCATCTATACCAAACAATTTAATACGCGGGTAATTAACTAAGCGCGTTAAAAAGTATTCACTCAGCGCCATTTCGTGTTGCTTGGTTTTAGCAAAGGCAACACTTAACTTTTCGCGGCGTGAATGGCTGTCGTCAAGCTCGCTAATTGCTGCAATGTAATCAACCGCCGCTATAAAACCAGCCATGGCTTCAAAGCTTTGCGTGCCGGTTTCCCAGCGACCAGGCGCTACGTCTTTAGCTGGCTCAACTTTGTACGGGGTAAATCCTTCAAGGTGCTCTTTTTTGCCATAAACCATACCTAAATGCGGGCCAAAAAACTTGTACGCAGAGCAGGCTAAAAAGTCGCAATCAAGCGCTTGTACATCTACAAGTTCGTGCGGTGCATAATGTACGGCATCAACATAAACAAGTGCGCCTACGTTGTGGGCAAGCTCTACAATACGTTTAATATTGTTAATTGAACCTGTGGTATTTGAAGCATAAGTTACCGCTACCAGCTTAGTATTACTGTTTAGTAAACTCTCGAACTGCGCCATATTGAGTGTGCAGTCGGTTTCGTTAATAAGCGCAGTATTAACTTTAACACCTTTATCTTCTGCGGCTTGCTGCCACGACGAAACGTTAGAAAAGTGATCCGCGTTAGTGACAATAATTTCATCACCCGTTTGCCAGTCGCGTGAAATTGCGCGGCTAAAGCTAAACGTTAAGCTGGTCATATTCGGACCAAATACAATTTGTTGTGAGCTGGGCGCATTGAGTAAATCGGCAGCAGCTTGGCGAGCATTTGCCATTAGCTCAACGGTTTTATCGCTTGAGAAAAATGCTCCACCTAAATTTGAGTTGTAATAACCCAAATAAGCAGTCATAGCGTTAAGTACCGATTGCGGTACTTGCGAGCCACCGGGGCCGTCTAAAAACACGGGTGATTTACCATTAACGCTTTGCATTAATGCCGGAAATTGCTCACGTAATTGCGTTATATTCATGCTCATTCCTTAAGACGTTAATACAAAGCAATCCAGGTAACCTGGCTTACTGGCATCAAGTTTATTCATTGGAGTAGCGTTATGCCACACTTGACGGTCGTTAATTACTGCAAACATACCGTCTTTTATGGCCATTTTAAAACAGGGATCGGCTTGCTTGTTTTCGTATACAAGCAATTCACCGCCCTCTAAGTTTTCATGCGATACACCACATACACACACATGATCAAAACCATCTTGGTGCACGCCTTCTGGCGCTGCAGGCGTATCGCTATCAATGGCTAACATACGAAATTGGTGAATTTCGATATCACGTTCTTCATCAATCCCGGTAATTTGACGAAACTCATTCACAATACTTTTCATGCCCGCTGACTCAAGTAGACTTTGCTCTAAATTTTCGTAACTACGCTCAACATTACCCTGAAAGGTATTAATTGCATCATCTTGTACAAATGCTTTTGTTGCTTGTAGCTTTAGCTCACCATTTTGTAGTTTAACTACAGAGTAACGGCGTTTACGAAAGGCACCATCTGCATAAGGATTAGTCGGCAGGTTATCAAAAGAAGGCTTAACCAAATCAATATTTGTTTGGTTAATAAAACGCAACTGCAGTAAATTCTGGGGGTTTAAAGCGGTCATAAAAATCCTGCTATAGTAATTATAATATTGCAGGGATTTTAATGCATGCAAAGAGGATTTATTGCTTTATTATTTAACTTCAAAACAATTAACCACCAAAATTAATACAATAAATGCAAAAAAACAACATTAACTATCTAAAATTTATTTTTGCCAATAAAAAACCCGCAAAAGCGGGTTTTTAAATAAGCTGTAAAAATTATACTGCTTGTTGAATGATCACGTTGTCTGCTTTTTTAGTGTAAGCAGGCATGCGATGGAAGTTCAAGTAGCGATATGTATCTGACGCTGTTGCATTGATCTTCGCTGCATATTCTTGATACTCAGCAGCAGTTGGCAATCGACCGATAATTGCCGCAACTGCAGCAAGTTCAGATGATGCTAAAAATACATTTGCACCATTACCTAAACGGTTAGGGAAGTTACGTGTAGAGGTAGACACTACCGTTGCTTTATCAGCAACACGTGCTTGGTTACCCATACATAATGAACAACCTGGAGTTTCTATACGTGCGCCAACACGACCAAAGATGCCATAGTAGCCTTCTTCAATTAGTTGGTCTTTGTCCATCTTAGTAGGTGGAGCAACCCAAAGCTGAGTAGGTAGTTGACCTTTAAAGCCATCTAGTAACTTACCAGCCGCGCGGAAGTGACCAATGTTAGTCATACAAGAACCGATGAATACTTCATCAATTTTCTCGCCAGCAACATCAGAAAGTAAACGCGCGTCATCTGGATCATTTGGAGCACAAAGAACTGGCTCTTTAATCTCAGCTAAGTCGATTTCAACTACGTGAGCGTATTCAGCATCTTTATCTGCTTCCATAAGCTCAGGATTAGCTAACCAGTCTTGCATTGCATTAATACGACGTTCAATCGTACGTACATCGCCATAACCTTCAGAGATCATCCACTTAAGCATAACAATGTTTGATTCTAGGTATTCAGAAATAGACTCTTTTGAAAGCTTAACCGTACAACCTGCAGCTGAACGCTCAGCAGATGCATCTGATAATTCAAACGCTTGCTCAACAGTTAGGTGCTCAACGCCTTCAATTTCTAGTACGCGACCAGAGAACTCGTTGATTTTACCTTTTTTCTCAACTGTTAATAAGCCTTGCTTGATACCGTAGTAAGGGATTGCATGTACAAGGTCACGTAATGTGATACCTGGTTGCATTTCGCCTTTAAAACGAACCAAAATTGACTCAGGCATATCAAGAGGCATAACACCTGTTGCTGCTGCGAATGCTACTGCACCCGAACCCGCTGGGAATGAAATACCTAATGGGAAACGTGTATGCGAATCACCACCAGTACCTACGGTATCTGGTAATAACATACGGTTTAACCATGAGTGAATAATACCGTCACCTGGGCGAAGTGAAACGCCGCCACGGTTCATGATGAAATCAGGAAGCGTGTGATGCGTGTTTACATCAATAGGTTTTGGGTATGCCGATGTATGACAGAAAGACTGCATTGTTAAGTCTGCAGAGAAACCTAAACAAGCTAAATCTTTAAGCTCATCACGTGTCATAGGACCTGTTGTATCTTGCGAGCCAACAGTTGTCATTTTAGGCTCACAGTATTGACCTGGGCGAATACCTGCAACGTTACATGCTTTACCAACCATTTTTTGCGCTAGTGTAAAGCCTTTATCTGATACTTCAGTTGCTGTTGGTACTTTAAATATATCAGTAGCACCTAAACCAAGTGATGTACGTGCTTTGTCTGTTAAACCACGACCAATGATTAGTGGAATACGACCACCAGCACGAACTTCATCTAAAATCACTTCAGATTTAAGTTCAAACTTAGAGATTACTTTATCAGTACCATGCTGCTTAACAACACCTTCGTATGGGTAGATGTCAATTTGCTCGCCCATGTTAAGTTCATCAACATTTAGCTCAATTGGTAAAGCGCCAGAATCTTCCATAGTGTTAAAGAAGATTGGTGCAATTTTATTACCTAGACATACACCGCCAACACGCTTATTTGGTACAAACGGGATATCATCGCCCATAAACCAAAGCACTGAGTTAGTTGCAGATTTACGTGAAGAACCCGTACCAACAACATCACCAACGTAAGCTAGTGGTAAGCCTTTAGTTTTTAATTCTTCTAGTTGGGTGATTGGGCCTACTTCGCCTGGTTTGTCAGGAGTGATACCGTCACGTTCAATTTTTAGCATAGCTAAAGCATGTAGTGGAATATCTGGACGAGACCATGCATCTGGTGCAGGTGACAAGTCATCCGTATTTGTTTCGCCAGTTACTTTAAATACAGTAACTGAAATCTTTTCAGCAACAGCTGGTTTATTAGTAAACCATTCTGCATTTGCCCAAGACTCAATAATTTGCTTAGCGAATGTGTTACCCGCTTTTGCTTTTTCTTCTACATCGTAAAATGCATCAAACATTAATAATGTGTTTGAAAGGCCTTTTACTACGATAGGTGCAAGTGTGTCGTCATCAAGTAGGTCTATCATAGGTGCGATATTGTAACCGCCTAGCATAGTACCTAATAATTCTGCCGCTTTTTCTTTAGAAAGTAGTGGAGAATTAGTTTCACCTTTAGCAACTGCCGCTAAAAACCCTGCTTTGATATAAGCTGCATCATCAACACCTGCCGGTACACGATTAGCAAATAAGTCGAGAATAAACTCTTCTTCACCAGCCGGTGGAGTTTTGATTAATTCAATAAGATCAGCCGTTTGCTGAGCATCTAATGGCGCTGGTACGATACCTAACGCGGCACGTTCTTCTACGTGTTTACGATATTCTTGTAGCACAATATTGCCCTCTTGGTGACGTGAAAGTATTCGGTAGCGCTTCATAAGCGCAATGTTACCCAATACTTATAGTATTCTAACGCTTAATTATAAAGCTTTTGTAGGTAGATGAAAATCTATCCAGTTCAGCAACTGATTATACCGACTATAAGTATTATGAATAGTAGATAAAGTAAAATCAATTTCTATGAATGTTTATTAAGTAAGAATCATTAGTATTAATTTTTAATTTAAGTTTTTAGTAGGCATAAAAAAACCCAGCATAAAGCTGGGTTTTTGTAATTCAATCGATTTTATTAACGTAAAACTTTAACGTTTTTAATCGTTTTGATATGCGCTTCTACACGACGGTTTTCTTCGTGTGCTGCTTTAGTGTTCGCTTCATTTTTAAGACGCTCTTCACCTAAACCAACTGTAGTAATACGGTCTTCTGCTACGCCATCAGCTACTAATTTTTTAGCTACTGCGTCAGCACGTTTTTTAGATAACCACTTGTTGTAAGATGCTTTACCTACAGAAGAAGTATGACCTTCTAAAAGAACAGTTGTATCTGGGTACTCTTTTAAGAACTCAGCTACTTTATCGATATCGTTTAAGTACTGTGTAGATACTGCAGATGTATTATTAGGGAAAGTCACTAATAAGCTTACAGTTACTTCTTTATCTTCGTATAATGTACAACCTGTGCCATCAACTGCATCTGTCATTGGTGTGTTAGGACACTGATCATCTGCATCTGGAATGTTATCGTTGTCGCTATCTACTGGTGCAACTTCAACAATTACTGGCTCTGGAGCTGGTTGAACTGGCTCTTCTGCTACTGAACTTTGACCAAATAAGTAGTTAATACCTAGTTTAGCGTTCACATCGGTATAACCACGGTCAAGACCTTGATAAACAGATGTTTCTGCGTTAACAAATAAGCCGTCTGTAATGAAGTGCTGGTAACCAACACCTGCGTTTAAGAAAGTATTATCTGTTGCTACTTTTACTTCTTTAATACCAAATAAACCATAGAAAGGACCGCCACCAAAGTGGTAAAGTGCATCAACACCAAAACGCTCGCCGTCTACGTCGTTACGATTACCATTAGGAATCGGATTTTTAAGAAATGCATTAAAGTCCATATCTGCATACTCAAGACGTGCACTCCAGTAATCACTGAAACGGTAGCCAACTTCAGCACCCCAACTTGCAGATTCATTAACTTCCAAGTTTTGGTGCATGTTTAAGTTTTTCCAAGATGCATCGTAATAGTCACCGAACACACCAATGTAAAAACCTTCAGTTTTTTCTGCTGCAAATGCTGATGCGCTAGTTGCAGCTAACGCGATTGCGATTGTAAGTGATTTTAATTTCATTGTTTTCTTCCCATTTTAACAATTAAAAAATATAGCTAATTCTTTCTAGCTCAACCAGTTTTATTAATATTACCTGATCCTTTATTAATCAATACTTAACAAAAGATAAATTAATTCGTTTTCAACACTCTATATACAAGTATCAGTAAGTTTAGGACATATTAATTACTTTACCCAACCCCTAGATAATAAATACTATCGCTAGTATCTAAATTTATTAAATAACCATACCGACTTCACTAGCTGAGTTTATATTGAGCTCCAAGCTCCTAGCTTTAAATGCATATCAATAATATCAGCTCAGTTTATTGTGCTCAATAATAAAGCAGCGCTACGGCCGCTAAATGACCTTTAATAATCAGCAACTTAAATTTCAATCTAATAATTAAGTACCACAAAAAGTATAATACTCTTTATCGCTGCTAGGTGCATCCTGAAATTTTGCCAATTTGTCTGTATTTTCATAAGGTGTGTGCATAACCTGCATAAACTCATGCAGTAATTCACTTGAGCCAGTCTTATTATACTCACTAAGTATTTTTTCGATCACATGGTTACGAGGAATAACTCGCGGATTAGCTGCGCGCATTACGGTATAGCTGCGATCATCGGTACGTTTTTGCCACTTACCGGCCCACTGAACTAATACCACTGGTATGCTCACTCCACCTGTTAAAGACTCGGTTAGTGCATCAAACGTGTTGGTATAGTCGAGTTGGTGCTCTTTTAATAACTGTAATAGCTCTGCAATTAACTCTTTATCGGCTGTATCTGTGCCAGCTAAGCCCAGTTTTGTTGCCCACATTGCACTAAATTCAACATTAAATTGCTCAGCAAAACCATCTATTATTGGGGTCATTAACGCCACAGCTTGTTCGTCGTCATCATTTACAAGCGGTATTAAACTCTCAGCTAAGCGGGCGCAGTTCCAGTTAGCAATATTAGGTTGATTACCAAATGCATAACGCCCTTGCTTATCAATAGAGCTAAACACGGTATCAAAATCGAAGCTGTTCATCATGGCACATGGGCCATAGTCGATAGTTTCGCCGCTAACCAGCGTATTATCGGTATTCATTACCCCATGTATAAAGCCTACTCGCATCCAACTAACCACCAGCTCAACTTGGTTTTTAATCACTGCAGCTAAAAATGCTAAATAGCGCTCAGGTCCTGTTGCTTGAATTTTTGGGTAATGACGCTCAATAGCTAAGTCGGCAAGGTTTTTAAGCCCTGCAACGTCGCCTTGCGTTGCTAAATACTGAAACGAGCCAACACGGATATGGCTACTGGCTAAGCGCGTTACAATAGCGCCAGGTTGAGGTGGGTTTCTGTACACGGTTTCGCCACTACCAACCACTGCTAAGCAGCGCGTAGTTTTAATACCTAACGCTTGCATTGCTTCGCTCATTATATATTCACGAATTGCTGGGCCAAGTGCACAGCGGCCATCGCCACCACGAGAGTAAGGAGTGGCACCTGAGCCTTTTAATTGAATGTCCCACAACTGGTTTTGCGCATCCTCTACTGCACCTAGCAAATGAGCACGCCCGTCGCCTAAACGAGGTGAAAAATGTCCAAATTGATGCCCTGAGTATCCCAGTGCAACCGCTGCAATTGCTTGCTGTTCGTTGCCGCTAAAAGTACTGGCCCGTAATTCAGGAACTACATTAATATTAAACGCTTTAGCTAAGCTGTCGTTCCATAGTAATAGCTGTGGGGCGGCCACCTTAGATGGGCGATCTTCAATTGCAAAATTGTCGGCTACTTGTCTGTACCTTGGCATTAAATTCATAACTACCCTCTACTGTTGTTGGCTTATACCTACACGATTATCGCCTACACTGTAGGCTATAATTAAGCTTAGCTCTTGCATGCTCAAACCGCTTTGTTGTTGTAATTCATTAAAGAACGCTTGCGCTGCAGTTAACGACTTTTTAGTTTGTAAGCCACCATCAATAATTTTATGCGCGCGCAAATAACTCTCAACATCCCGCGATAATAAAAAGGTGTCTTTACCCAATGCACGCAAAGTATAAGGGCCGGTATTTCCACCCAAGCGTGCACCGTGTTTTTTTAAGTACGCCCACAAACCAATAATATCTTCACTTGGCCAGTCTGCAATAAACTGACTAAAGCTACCATGTTGCTGGGTAACCTCATGGATCATGAACGCATTTTCGGGGATCGTTTTTACTTTTTTATAATTGCGAACAATGCGCTCGTCGCTGGCTTTTTGCTCCAACATATCGGGTGGCATCATTAATAATTTTTCAACGCTAAAATGCCAAAAAACCTCTCTAAAGCCTGCCCACTTGCTGTTAATAACCGACCAGTAAAAGCCACTTTGAAAAACCTTGCGCGTAAACTCTTCCAGCCAATCATCATCACTTAAAGCTACTAATTGTCGCTTAGATGCAGGTTTAGCGAGTAATTGCTGTAGCATTTGTGTTGAGCCTTTTCGCTCTACTGCTCGCTGATAAATATCATTAAATTTTTCCATCTGCTTGAAACCTTATTTTGCAGTTACAAATTTCGCGCCGCGATTATCCCCTAGTTTAAGGGAAATCGTCCTTATACGTAACCGTTGCCAAAATCGATGACACTATCTGCACTTAGCTGCTTGACACCCAGATGGCTAAAATGATTTAATCATCGCACTTACCCTATTTAATTATATTTGTATTGCTAGCAGTACAAATATAAAGGGCTGGAAGAGGTGCGTTATTCAGGTAGCGTATGTTAGGAGCACAAACTCCATTGAGCATACGTAAGGGGAATTAACGCCGAGAAACAACAATATTTGTGTCATTGTTGTTTCGGGCGACTAGGTTGAATCCTAGCGACTGTCACCAATAGCTATTTAAACGTAGCTTATTAGTTTGGTGGAGAGCTTCTGGTCTTAGTATAATAAGGCCGTGCGCCCTATTATTTAAGCCCATTCGCTCTTCGAATTATAACATACCCTACACGTGGGTATTTGTTCGAACGATGTTAATGCGGCTCTTTCCTATATAGCTTCTTAACTCACCGAACATTCTATAAGTTCGCGAGAGATGATCAAAAACTTTAATTTAGATGACTACTCAGTCTGGACGGCGCTCGTTACTCCGTTTAATCAAAACGGTACAATCGACTATGGCACCTTAACCACTTTGGTTGCTGAGCAAGCCGCTGCCAATAATGCTATTTTATTACTAGGCAGCACAGGCGAAGGCTTAGCCTTAACACTTAAAGAGCAACAAGCCATTGTTGAGCACGTGTGCCAATTATCGCCTAATGTACCCTTAATGGTGGCTGTAGGTGGTATGAACCTCAAACAGCAATTAGCCTGGGTTGAATACTGTAACCACTTGCCTATTCATAGCTTTTTACTTGGCTCGCCGCTTTATGCAAAGCCCGGTGTAATTGGGCAAACCCATTGGTTTGAAAGCCTTTTAAATATAAGTAAACACCCTTGTATGCTTTATAACGTACCAGGGCGAAGCGCTGTCGATATTCCAGTGGCAACCATTCAAAACCTACAACAACATAAAAACCTATGGGCACTTAAAGAAGCCAGTGGCAACATTGCGCAATTTGAAGCTTACCGTCAAGCGGCTCCTAACTTAGCTATTTTTAGCGGCGACGATGCGCTTATGCCCTACTTTGCCCAAGCCGGCGCTAAAGGGCTGGTATCGGTAGCAGCTAATGCTTGGCCGCTACAAACTCACGAATTCGTACAGCGTAGCCTAAGTGGCCAATACCCCAATTTATTTACTCAGTGGTCAAGCGCAATCAGTAGCTTGTTCACTGTAGCAAACCCCATTCCCGTTAAAGTACTCATGCATTTACAAGGGCGATTAACGAGTTCGTATTTACGCCCACCGTTAACTCACCTCGAATTAACGCAAACAACGTGCATTGAACAAGCAAACAACACCATTTTATCTTGGCATTAAACATAGGTTTTTATAATGAGCTGGTTAGAACTATTAAATAATTTAGAGTCGGGCGCAGTACGCGCAGCATCACAAAACGAAAGCGGCCAATGGCAGGCTAACGTTGCAGTAAAACAGGGTATTTTAGAAGCCTTTAAAAATGGTACAAACACCGAATTTGTCGGTGGCTTTGTTGATAAACATAACTTAGCGCCACAACAGTTTAGTGCCACCGATGGCGTACGTATGGTCCCGGGTGGCTCAAGCGTTCGCCGTGGTGCTTATGTAGCTAAAGGCACTATTATTATGCCACCAGCGTATGTAAATATTGGCGCATACATTGACGAAGGCACTATGGTAGATAGTCACGCTTTAGTTGGCTCGTGCGCGCAAGTAGGTAAAAATGTCCACCTTAGCGCAGCCGTGCAACTTGGCGGTGTGTTAGAGCCAATTGGTGCCAGCCCAGTGGTAGTTGAAGATGATGCATTTATTGGCGCAGGCTGCGTAATTGTTGAAGGCGTAGTAATTAAAAAAGGCGCAGTACTTGCCCCTGGTGTGCGTTTATCGGCCACAATTCCGGTTTACGACTGTGTAAACGAGCGCCAACTAGACAAAGGCGAGCCAATTCCTGAGTACGCTATTGTAATACCAGGCTCTCGCCCTGCTTCAAACGAATGGGCGCGTGCACAAGGTTTAAGCATGTCGTGCGCGTTAATTGTTAAGTACCGCGATGAGCAAAGTGATGCATCATTACTACTTGAAGAGGTTTTACGTTAATGAGCTTTTTGAGCACGGGCGTTAAAACGGCAATTAATGAATTATCAAGCCAACTCGATAGCCCATTTTTTGTTTACGACCTAGATACGCTAAATAGTCACTTGGCACAATTGGTCGCACAAACCGAGGTAAAACTTTGGTATGCGGTTAAAGCGAATCCGCTGTCTAAAATTATTCAATGCTTAGATAACGCCGGGTTTAATTTTGACGTAGCCAGTAAAGGCGAGCTTGAGCAAGTACTTGCTCAAGGCGTTAGTAGCGATCGCGTGCTCAACACCGGGCCAGCTAAAAGCCCAAAACAAATTAAACACTTTATTGAGCGCGGCGTACGTACTTTTGTTGCCGAAAGTCTTAATCAAGTTCGCTGGCTCAATGAGCAAGCCAAGCTACAAAACTGTCAACTACAGGTATTACTGCGCGTACAGTTACGTTGGCCCGAGGGCGAAAAAAACCCACTAGGTGGCGATAGCCTCACGCCATTCGGACTCGGTTGTACAGAGTGGCAGGCACTTAATATTACCGACTATGACGCACTTAGCTTTGATGGCCTGCATATTTTTCAATGGGGAAATATGCTCAGCACGCAAAAACTCAGTGAGTTGTGGTCACAAATGATTGCACCACTTAGCCAACTTGCCCGCGATTTAAATATAAACCTTAAAATTTTAGATTTAGGTGGCGGCTTAGGTATTCCGTATACGCAAAACGACATAACGCTTAATTGGGATGACTTAATAACTGCCCTCGCTAAAATTAAAAAACAGGCGGGCGTTGAAGAGTTATGGATGGAGCTTGGCCGCTATGCCGTGGGTGAATGCGGACATTACGCAGCCCCAGTAGTAGAGCGCAAACAAAACTATGGCCAACAACAAGTTATTTTAAGTGGCGGTATAAACCACTTATTGCGCCCAGCCGTCACCAGTCAAGACTTTCCAGCAGCATTACTACGAGATTCACACACACCAACCCAAGCTATGAGCTTATACGGGCCACTTTGTACCGCACTCGATTGCTTGGGCGAGCACGCATTACCAAGTGATCTCAATGAGCACGACTGGTTGGTGTTTAGTCAATGTGGTGCCTATGGCTTTAGTGAAAGTATGCCGTACTTTTTATGCCACGAACTTGCTGGCGAATATGTTTTAGAACAAAACAAACTTAGCTGTTTGCGTGCAGCCGAAGATGCCAGTTATTACTTGAGATAATGTACCTAAAATAATGTACCTGAGATAAAATTAAAATGTTGAGATACTCATGATCGCCTCACCAATTAGTCAAGAAAACATCGTCGTTGGTGAAGTTGCCAATGGCTTACCACTCACTATTCCTGTGTATCGTTTAAAAGGCGATGGCACGGGGCCAAGTGTGTATATTCAGGCCAACATGCACGGAGCTGAAGTACAAGGTAACGCGGTAATTTTTCAACTACTTGAACAATTAAAGCACCTTAATCTTAAAGGTGATATTACTTTAGTGCCCTATGCCAACCCTATTGGTTGCAATCAAAAGTCGGGGGAATTTACCCTAGGTCGGTTCGACCCTATCACCGGCACTAATTGGAATAGGATGTATCATTATAATACTGATTTAGTCACTCAGTTTGCACAAAACCATATGCAATACGACGATGCCATATTAAAAAGCGCGTTCAAACAGGCACTTATTGACGAAGTTGACAGTAAACTTAATGGCCCTGCTTATTTACTCAATACTGGTAAACGCATTGCGCTTAACTTACAAAAGCTCGCTCACCAAGCTGATATAGTACTGGATTTACACACAGGTCCTATTTCAAGCAAGCACTTGTACTGCCCAACCTATGCGACTAATAGCGCTCGCTACTTTAATATTGAGCACGTACTGCTTATTCCAAGTGACTTTGATGGTGCGATGGATGAGGCAAACTTTTGTCCGTGGTGGCATTTAAGCGAAGCACTGAGCAAGCAAGGCCGCGAGCTCAGCATACCTGTAGAAGCTTTTACTGTAGAGCTAGGCAGCCAAGAAAAAATAGACTTGAGCGAAGCACTAAACGATGCAAACAGTATTTTAAGTTACTTAAATTATAAAGCCGTATTTGTAAATGCGCCCCACACTCCAGCTAACATTACTCGCTACGCGTGTCATTTAAACGATTACTTTGCTTACTACGCGCCCATGGGCGGAATGGTTGAGTATATTGCCCCCCTAGGCGGGCATATAAAAGCCGGTGAGCCAATTGCTAAAATACTGCGCATGGAGCGTTATTTAAGTGAACAACCACTACAAACACTTTCCCTTGAATCTGACGCTATTGCCATACTGCATTTTGCCTCGGCGAGCGTTAATCAAGGCACTGAACTGTATAAGTTTTTTACTAACGTATTTGAGCTTTAAGCTCTCCCTTCTCATTGCGTGAGAGTAAGTTAACTATAGTTAATTTGCATTATAAAAGCGGCTTAGGCCGCTTTTATTTTGATCTAATTATACTAAATATACGTAAATTCAGTAAAAGTTCACCGTTACATATGTAAAAAGGCGTTATAATTAAATTAACGCATTAAACCATCAATACTCACAAAGGAATTACAATGAGCTGGCGATACTTGATCATACTTTCAACATTAGTTAGTACTACTGTTTTTGCTGAAGAAAAACCTAAAAGCAATGAGCAAAATAGTAATATTGAGCTGGTAAAACAATGTATTTTAAATGAAGTGATTGGTGGAGACGGCAAGCAAACACTCGATCAGCTTCGTAAAAAGTGCTCCGCTCTTGAAGAAGATAAGCAACTTACCGCCATCGATAAGCGCAAAGCACGAGAAGCAGTAAGCCAAAAAAACCGTAATGTGATTACGCCACATAAACGTAACTACATTTTACCAATTTCATATGTATCGCATCCGAACAATAGCTCGTTTGAAACATTTGACGAGCTAACTGGCGAAAAAAATGACGAGCCACTCGATAACTTAGAAGCCAAATATCAGCTTTCAATTAAAGTGCCTCTATTCAATGACTTTTCTGATGAAGACCAAGCTATATTTTTTGCCTTTACATTACAGTCATATTGGCAGCTTTATAACAAAGAAAGCTCATCACCTTTTCGTGAGACTAACTACGAGCCAGAGGTTTTTTGGGTTAACTATTTAGATCCAGAACACGTTCCTTGGGGCGACGAAATGGCTGTTGTTTTGGGTATTTCGCATCAATCTAACGGTAATAGTCAGCCAAATTCACGTTCATGGAACCGTATTTACGCTAACTTTATTTGGGAAAAAAATGGCTTTGTATTTAACTTTAAGCCTTGGTATCGTATTTCAGAAAGCGAGAAAGAAACACCTTTAGATCCAAGAGGCGACGACAACCCTGACATTTACAAATACATGGGTTACTTTGAGTTTAGCGGTGCGTATCGCCTTAATGAACATGAATTTAGCTTTATGACCCGTAACAACTTAAATTCAGACAATCGCGGTGCATTACAGCTCGATTGGTCATTTCCGCTTTGGGGCCGAGTGCGTGGTTATGCACAGTATTTTAATGGCTATGGCGAAAGCTTAATTGATTATAACGCTGATATAGAAAGAATTGGCGTAGGTATACTACTTACCGATTTACTTTAATTAATTAGCGATTAAATTAAACAAATTAAAAAGCCAAGCATCGCTTGGCTTTTTTGCGTTTTAAAGAGTTAAACAGTTATTTTTTTACTACAAACTGCCCTTCAAATTCAGCCACTACCTTATCACCATCATAAATAATAACAGGTACTAAATAGCTGGCTTTACCTTCAGTTTCTAACTCGCTGAGCTTACCCTTACAGCTTTGTATATCAACACAGCCGCGTGGATCACTGCTAAGCGGTTTTAAATATTTAATATTGGCATCGGCTAATACAATATTTCCTTCAAGCCCTGCTTCTTTTAGTGCTAAGTAGGTTGCGCCCCACCCCGTAAGGGTTGCTAAGCTATAAATAGAACCAGCAAACATAGTGTTATGCAGGTTTAAATTAGCATCTAAATCTGCGCTAGTCGTAAATTGCCAGTCGGTATAGCTCTCTACTTTAATGCCCATTGCATCACTAATTGGGATTGATTCACGCCAGGTGTTTTGCAGCACTTGAGTCCAGTTAGGGTGGCGAAACCAGCCTGGCTCTGATGGCTTTTGTTTTACCATTTTATAGTGTTGTACATCGCCGTACGCTAAATGCGCTTTTTCTTGTGTTTCATAACCATGGCGCTTATAAAATTCGAGTGCGCGCTCGCGTGCAAATAACACCAACTCTGCAGCGTCTTGTGACCATGCTATTTTTTCTAGGTCATGTAATAAACGACTACCAATATGCTGATTACGACTTTCTTCAGCTACAGCCATATAGCGAACCTGAGCTTGTTGCTGGTTATTAAAGTGCAGCCGCGCCACCCCTAATACTTTACCCGCTTTATTTTTAATAAAGCGATGCTCGGCATCTTGTTCTAAATCATCCTGTTCAGAACCACGTGGCTCACCCCAAGGGGCACGTAAAATTTCCCAACGTAATTGATAATAGGCTTGCCAATCTTCACTACTTTGCGGTGTACTTACCTGAAACATACATACTCCTGCTGTTAAGCCGTAAATAAAATACAACGTCACTTAATTATGGCAAATACCATACTCCATCTAAAAAAAACTGCCAATACGACTTTGGTGATGGCAAATACAAAGTGTAAAAAATTAATGACAAAAGCCATTGCGCTTTGCTTCGGCTAGTTTATGCTGGGCAACATGAGCGAATACATAAACCCTGTAAATGGCCTGATTAATAGCTATTTTATTGAAAATAGCCACAGTATTGGCCAGTTACTTTATTGGCATAAATATGGGGGCGATCACATTCAAGTACGCCAACATCAGCAACTGCGTTGGCTGCTAATAAATGACACTCTGCAATCTGTGGTAACGCAGCAGCAACCAAGCAATTTATTACTGCCACACTTACAGTGCTTAGCACAGCATTGGCACACATTAAGTACCCCTAAAAAAGTACTCGAACTGGGGCTTGGCGGCGGCGCAATTCGTAATTATTTGCTGCACCAATATCCACACGCAAAAATCACCTCAGCTGAAATAAATGCAGATATAATTAGTTGTTATAAAAAGTTTTTTACTACGCAGCAAGTGCCTAGTAATAATACACAGCGGTTACTTTGTGAGGATGCTCAACAAGTACTGGGTCGCGCCCGCAACATAGATTGGATTATTTTAGATTTATTTAGCCAAATAGACGCACCACGATTTTTATTCGCACCCGCTTTTTATCAAAAAATACACGCAGCCCTTAACAACAACGGCACGCTATTTATTAATTTTTTATCGCAACATGAGTCGCAATTAAAACAGTTACAGCAAGTATTACTTAATGTATTTGGTTATAAAGTTAGCCCGCAAAAGGTAGCAGGCTATATAAATCATATTGTGGTGATCACTAAACAGCTAAATTAAAGGTTACTGGCCCATCGTTACACAAGCTCACTTGCATATCGGCACCAAACTCACCGGTAGCAACCGTTAAATTGAGCGCCTTGGCTTGCGCTACAAAGTATTCGTATAACTCATTAGCTTGGCTTGGAGTTGCCGCCGATGAAAAGCTAGGTCGCATGCCCTTTTTAGTATTTGCCGCCAAAGTAAACTGCGATACTACCAACAGCTCACCAGCAATATCTTTTAGACTTAAGTTCATTTTGTCGTTTTCGTCAGTAAAAATGCGGTAATTACTAATCTTATGCAGCAACTTATCGGCCGCTTGCTCGTCATCTTGTTTTTCAACACCCAACAACACTAAAATTCCTTGGCCAATTTCGCCAACTACTTGGTTATTAATTTCTACTTTGGCATGTTTTACACGTTGTATTAAACCTTGCATTTTATAGCGTATCCTTTGTATTTTCTTGCTCGTCTAGCTCTATTTCGGGCGTGTCTTCAATATTTTCAGGGCTAATACACGCCGTAAGCTCAGCGCCTAGCAACACCACTATCCACGACAAATATATCCACACAAACAAAATAGGAATGGTAGCAACTGCACCATAAATAACTTCATAAGATGGAAAGTGGCTAATATAAAGCGCAAAACCTTTTTTAGTTAACTCAAACAACATGGCAGCAAATAGTGCACCTGGTATCGCCGCTTTAAACGAAACCCGAGTGTTGGGCACCAAGGTGTAGAGCATAATAAAACCCACCATAGAAATGCCGTACGGCAATAACTTTAATAAAAAGCCACTAAACCCCGGAATCCCCTGATCAGCAAACGACACCAACGATACAATATACGAAGTAACTGCAATACTGCCGCCTAAAAATACGGGCCCTAAACTAAGTACCATCCAATAAACGGCAAACGAAATCATCATTGGACGCTTTTTCTTAATTCGCCAAATACGGTTAAGCGTGGCATCAACATTACGAATAAGTAACAAGGCAATAGCAGCTAAAAAGCCAATGCCCACTGCGGTCATTTGATTTGCATTGCCCGCAAACGAGCTAATATGCTCTTTAATAACATCTGACGAAGTAGGCACAAAGTTAGTAAATAAAAAGCTTTCAATTGCTAATCGAGTTGATTCAAACCCCGGAAAAGCCGAAAATATCGCCACACCTACGGCAATTAATGGCACCAAAGACAGCAAAGTTACATAAGCTAAATAGCCCGCGTTAACGGTTATTTGGTCATCAATACAGCGGTTAATATATTGCATCCACCAGCCGGGTTGCTGCCGTAAAAAAGATCCAACTTGCTGTTTATAATAAGAGAGCTTATCGTTCATAACATTGACTTGTGCTAATATAATTTTGACCATAATAACAATCAGCACCATAATTTACAGCATTAACACACGTAAATAGGAAACCAAATGAAAAAACAAACATTACTGAGTGTTACCGTACTTGCACTTGTACTAACATTATCGGGTTGCCAGTCAGCTTATTACTCGGCCATGGAAAAGGTAGGCGTACACAAGCGCGATATTCTTATTGACCGCGTAGAAGAAACCAAAGACTCGCAACAAGAGTCTCAAGAAGAGTTTAAATCAGCGCTTGAGCGCTTAACTACACTTATTGATTTTAATGGTGGCGAACTGCAAGACACTTACAATCAGTTAAACGATGACTATGAGTCGAGCTTAAATGCCGCTAACGAAGTGTCAACTAACATCAATAAAGTAGAAGACGTAGCAGAAGCCTTATTTGATGAGTGGAGCGATGAGCTTGAGCAATATAAAAGCGCATCACTTAAACGTGAAAGCAGTAAAAAGCTAGCCGCGACTAAGCGTCAATTTGATCAGCTATTACGCTCAATGCGCAGCGCAGAGAGCAAAATGGAGCCTGTATTAACATCGCTTCATGATAACGTTTTATACTTAAAGCATAACTTAAACGCACAAGCGGTATCGGCTATTAAAGGCGAGTTCACTAACCTTAAACGCGATATACAATTGCTTATGAACGACATGAACAAATCGATTGCCGACTCAAATAAATTTATTGAACAAATGAATAGTGCCGGTTAATTAGCTGATATTATATTTAAATTTGCCTGCATTATTGCAGGCTTTTTTATGGCTGCATGGCTGCTTTAGCACTATTTAAAACGGATTTAATTATGAAACACATTACCCTTATAATCTTTATAAGCTGTTTTTTATCAGCGTGTAGTACACCTAATCAGGTGCAAAAAATAGCTGATAAAAACTCAGTTATTGCTGTTAACAACCAAACAGGTCGTTACCATAATTTATATCAAGGCAAAAAGGTTTACCCAACCACCTGCGAGCAAAACTGCTACCCGCCACATCCGAACTTGATTTGCGAAACACCCAGCAGCAACTGCCAGTATCAAGGTAAGCAAATTAAGCCGCCGCTCAATACCGGTTATACGGTTCGTTGGTTAGGGCATGCCAGCTTTGTGGTCAGCACACGTAATGGGCAAAATGTATTATTTGATCCGGTTAGTGAGCAGTTTGATTCACCGGTTGATTTAGGCTTTAAGCTTGCAGGTGGGTTTTATCGCAAACCCGGAGCATGGCCAAATAAGCAAACACTTGAAAACATTAACGCCGTTATGTATTCGCATATTCATTATGATCACTTTAATAAAGCAGATATTAAAAAACTGGGTAATCAACCACGTTATTTAGCCCCGCTAGGCATGGCAGATAACTTCCCAACGGGTGGCTTTAATATTACTGAAATGGCGTGGTATGCAAAAACCAGCATTGAGGACTTAACCATACACGCAGTGCCTGCACATCACTTTAGTAATCGGGTGCTTATTCCCTATATTTACGAAGATGATAATAAAGATTCTTGGAATGGCTGGCTGCTTGAACAAAATGGCAGCACCTTATTTTTTGCCGGCGATACTGGCTATTCAAAACACTTTAAAGACATACAACAAAAATACGGTGATATAGACCTATGCCTAATGCCAATTGCCTCTTATTACCATAAAACCAACGCTAAAGGGTATCGATACGTTCATACTACGCCAGAGGATGCCCTTAATGCGGCCACAGAGCTTAATTGCAAAGTAATGATACCATGGGGGTATGGCAACTCAAGTTGGCAAATGGGCGATCACAGCAGCCACTCAGCGCTATCGCGCTTACTGCATATGTATAAACAAATGAATGCACCAGTACCGCTGTATATTTTAAATGAAGGCGAAACAATTAAACTTTAACTAATGCACGTAGGTTGGGTTGAGCGCAGCGAAACCCAACGAAAAATACCCTACCAACAAACACTAGTACTTAGCCTTATCGGCTGTTTTAAGCTCACTCTGCGTACAAAAGATCTTTAAGTGAATTATTCACAAAGAGGTTAAGAGGCGCTGCGCTTTTAGAGGAAAAACTCAATGCAGTGCACAAGTGCACAGCACACCAATTATCGCGGTGGTGGTAATTTCTTTAATCTACCCTCTTTAACCTTTTATTTAGCTAACCCACAAACACAAAAAAGCCGCTGTATTTTGCAATACAGCGGCTTTTAAAATCATTATTCTAAATTAATAGATTATGACTTAGGCGCACGACCCGCACGTTTACGTTCGTTTTCTGTAAGATGACGCTTACGAATACGAATGTTTAGTGGCGTTACTTCAACTAACTCATCTTCATCAATAAACTCAAGCGCTTGCTCAAGTGAATAGTTTAAAGGTGGAGAAAGCGTTTGTGCTTCATCTGTACCAGATGCACGTACGTTAGTTAACTGCTTACCTTTAAGGGCGTTAACTGTAAGGTCGTTATCACGGTTATGAATACCGATAACCATACCTTCGTAAACTTCAACACCGTGGCCGATGAATAAACGGCCGCGCTCTTGTAAGTTAAACAATGCGTTAGTCAGTGCTTTACCTGTAGCATTTGCAATGATTACGCCGTTTTTACGAACACCGATTGAACCGCCTTTATGAGGACCGTAATGATCGAACGTATGGTACATAAGACCAGAACCCGAAGTAATTGTCATGAAATCAGTTTGGAAACCAATTAAGCCACGGCTTGGGATAATAAAGTCTAAACGCATACGGCCTTTGCCATCTGGAGACATGTTAGTAAGCTCACCTTTACGTAGGCCAACTTGCTCCATTACAGAACCCTGATGCTCTTCTTGACAGTCAATTGTTACTGTTTCAAACGGTTCTTCTAATACACCGTCAACAGTACGCAAAATTACCTCTGGACGAGATACAGCAAGCTCGTAACCTTCACGACGCATATTTTCGATTAAGATACCTAGGTGTAATTCACCACGGCCAGAAACACGGAAGCTATCTGGGCTAGCAGTATCTTCAACGCGAAGTGCTACGTTGTGTACTAGCTCTTTGTCTAAACGCTCACGAATATTACGTGACGTTACAAACTTACCTTCTTTACCACAAAACGGTGAGTTATTTACAGAGAATGTCATTGTTACTGTTGGCTCATCAACACTTAGTGGTGGTAATGCTTCAACGTTAGTAGGACAACAAACAGTATCTGAAATCTTAAGCTCGCCAATACCGGTTACAGTAACAATGTTACCTGCATAACCACGGTCTGTTTCAATACGCTCAAGGCCTAAGTAGCTTTGTACTGTACCAATTTTACCGTTACGTTTAGTACCATCAGCACTAATAATAGTTACTTGTTGGTTTGGAGCAACAGAACCACGCTTGATACGACCAACACCAATTACACCCACGTATGAGTTGTAATCAAGTTGAGAAATCTGCATTTGGAAGTCACCTTCAGGATCTGCATCTGGTGGTGATACTTCGTCAACGATCATTTGGAACATGGCATCCATGTTATCAGATGGCTCGTCTAAATCTAATGTTGCCCAGCCGTTGATTGCTGATGCATAGATTACTTTAAAATCTAACTGCTCGTCAGTGGCGCCTAAGTTATCGAATAAATCAAAGATTTGATCCATAACCCAATCAGGACGTGCACTTGGCTTGTCGATTTTGTTAATTACTACGATTGGCTTTAAACCTTGCGCAAATGCCTTTTGCGTAACAAAACGCGTTTGTGGCATTGGGCCTTCTTGAGCGTCAACAATTAGTAATACTGAGTCAGCCATTGAAAGTACGCGTTCCACTTCACCACCGAAATCGGCGTGTCCTGGAGTATCTACGATATTAATGTGGTAGCCGTTCCATGAAATAGCGGTGTTTTTCGCTAAAATGGTAATACCACGTTCTCTTTCTATATCGTTTGAATCCATCACGCGCTCTTCATTACCGCCGCGTGTTTCTAATGTGCCTGAAAACTCAAGCAGTTTGTCAACCAGTGTAGTTTTACCGTGGTCAACGTGGGCGATAATTGCTATATTTCTTATCTTTTCGATACTCATTAATATTCACTCAGAGAAATTGAATCTCATTGATCCTGCAGGGGCTTACGCACTCACCTGCGTTTTCACGAGATGTCCCAGCATAGGATTTAAAAGGGCGCATATTATCCCTTATAAATGGAATGGATGAAAGTTTATCCAAAATAAATTTGCAAACTTTCTGGTTTTTTTATTTAACCTACTGTTTTAAATTAACTAATTATAAAAATAAAATTTTTAATATTTTTATAAAAACCTCCACTTTAATGACTTTATTGCTATTTTGGTCAGTCTTTTGTATTTACTTTATGTTAGTCTATCACGATTAAATAGCGAGCAACTTTTTACTCTGTAACTGTTGCACTATATTGAAGCATTTACGCACCACAATGGTGCGCATTAGAAACAGCCGTTATTACTTTTGTATTTTTTATGTTTATAAACATTAAGTTACAATAGTGGCACAAAATCAGCTTATAAAACACAAAGCATTTAAGCAGCAATAACAAAACCTTATAGTTGGAGGACACATGTCGCAATCGGTTTTAGATTTTATTAAAGAAAATGACGTTAAGTTCATTGATTTACGCTTTACTGATACCAAAGGTAAAGAGCAGCATATTTCAATTCCTCATCACCAAATTGATGAAGACTTTTTTGAAGATGGTAAAATGTTCGATGGTTCTTCAATTGCTGGCTGGAAAGGCATAAACGAATCAGACATGGTGCTAATGCCTGTTGCTGAATCAGCTAAGCTTGACCCATTCACTGAAGAAGCCACATTAATTATACGTTGTGACGTAGTAGAGCCTTCTACATTACAAGGTTACGAGCGCGATCCACGCTCTGTAGCAAAGCGTGCTGAAGAATATATGCGCTCTACGGGTATTGCTGATACGGTTTTATTTGGCCCAGAGCCAGAGTTCTTCGTATTTGATGACGTAAAATATAAAACAGACATGTCTGGCTCTATGTACAAAATCGATTCTAAGCAAGCTGCTTGGAACTCAGATAAAGAATACGCAGACGGCAATACAGGTCATCGCCCTGGCGTTAAAGGCGGTTACTTCCCAGTTGCTCCTGTTGATGACTTTCAAGATTGGCGCTCTGCTACTTGTCTAGTATTAGAAGAAATGGGACAAGTTGTTGAAGCACATCATCACGAAGTAGCAACTGCTGGACAAAACGAAATTGCTACGCGCTTTAATACTATGGTGATTAAAGCCGATGAAATTCAAGAAATGAAATATGTTATTCATAACATGGCTCATTTATACGGCAAAACAGCCACTTTTATGCCTAAACCTATTGTTGGCGATAACGGCTCTGGTATGCATTGTCATCAGTCGTTAGCTAAAGACGGTGTTAACTTATTTGCAGGTGATAAGTACGGCGGTCTTTCTGAAGATGCGCTTTATTACATTGGCGGTATTATTAAACATGCTAAAGCAATTAATGCGTTTGCTAATGCCTCTACTAACTCGTACAAACGTTTAGTACCAGGTTACGAAGCACCAGTAATGCTTGCATACTCTGCACGTAACCGTTCTGCATCGATTCGTATTCCGGTAGTACCATCAGCTAAAGGTCGTCGTATTGAAGTACGCTTCCCTGATGCAACGGCTAACCCGTATCTTGCTTTTGCTGCCATGCTTATGGCTGGCCTTGATGGAATTAAAAATAAAATCCATCCTGGTGATGCAATGGATAAAGATTTATACGACCTACCTGCAGAAGAAGCAGCAGAAATTCCAACCGTTGCCTCTTCATTAGAAGAAGCACTGGCATCTCTTGATGCTGACCGTGAGTTTTTAAATCAAGGTGACGTGTTCTCTAATGATTTAATTGATGCTTACATTAAACTTAAGAGTCAAGAAGTTGAAAGACTTAACATGACAACGCACCCAATTGAGTTTGAAATGTATTACAGCTGTTAATTTTAATTAACAGTTATAAAATATACCTTTAAGCCCGCTTTGCGGGCTTTTTTAATGGTAAATTAGTACTTTCTCCACTAAAGTAAAGTTAATGTTAAAAATGCAGGGTTGCAGAGTGAGTAGCAAGATTTTATTACTACTAATTACTTCATTATTAAGTGTTTGTAGTTACGCTGGTGAAAAAAAAATTTACGCATGGAAAGATAAAAATGGCGTACTGGTGTTTTCAGATACCCCCCATATTGGCGCCAAAGAGATAAAACTCACCAGCCAAGATTTAACCATGCCTGCAACAAATACAGATATATTAAATAATCAAACTAAAGCGCAGCCGGTTGCATTTAGTATTGGTATTGCATCGCCTGAGCATCAGCAAACTATTCGTGAAAACACCGGCTCTGTGTATGTATCTACTCGCATTACCCCCCGCTTTGAAAACGACTTTACAATACAGCTATTTCTTGATGGTAAAGCCTATGGCGCAGCAAGTGATACCTCAACCTTTGCTTTAAGAGATGTAGAGCGTGGTGAGCACACTCTGCAAGTTAAGCTGTACAACAAACAAAACCAAGTCATTGCGACAAGCCCATTGAGTGTATTTTTTATGCATAGAAAAGGCTTAAGCTTAGGTAATTAACTCCCACCTAATTCACATTAAAAATAGCAATTGCAGTGCAATTTCATTAAATTACTTGCCTGAAAACACAGGCGCACTAAAATGGTGCAACAATGCTTAATAACACACACTTTAGCCCTGAGCTACTCAATGCCATATGGCAAAATCAAACCACCGCCGTGATGCTTTTAAACGAAAGCTTTACGCTTATTTATGCCAATACCAGTACCAGTGAACTACTTGGTTTAGGCACTAAGCGTTTATTAGGGCAGTCTTTTGATGATTTATTTAACTACCATTCAATCGATTTAAAACGCATAGCGCAATACTCTTTAATTGATGGCGTAGATTGCCACCAGCATAGGGCTGACGTGGTATTTGTTGATTCTCGCCATGCTAAATTAGCAGTCAGTTCAAAACAGATAAAATACCAAGGTGCACTTTATATTTTATTAGAATGTCGGCAAACCGATGATGAAATTAAATTCGATCAAGCATCAAATCAAATGCATCAATACCAAGCCGCACGTAATTTAATTCGAGGTTTAGCGCACGAAATTAAAAACCCTTTAGGGGGAATTCGCGGAGCGGCGCAGTTATTGCAATACGAGGTAGACCAGCAAGAAAGAAATGAATGTGCCGAGCTTATTATTGAGCAAGCCGACCGATTGCGTGAATTAGTAGATAGACTGCTTGGGCCTAACCAATTACCGCAAAAGTCTTATGGCAATATACATCAAACCTTAGAGTCGGTGATCAAATTAAGTACCCTAGATAATAGTGACAATATTCGCTTGGTAAAAGATTACGATCCGAGTATTCCCGATGTTTATATTGACCAAAGTAAAGTGCAGCAAGTGGTGCTTAATATTGTGCGTAATGCCCAGCAGGCATTAGTTAATGGTGGGGAAATAAAAATTAAAACCCGAATTAACTATCAGCACCGCCGGCCCGGTAAGGCACCCAAAAAAGCCTTGTTAATTCAAGTGCTCGATAATGGCCCAGGGATTGATATTAGTGTACGCGATACTTTGTTTTATCCTATGATCACTAATAAAGATGGCGGCTCTGGATTGGGGCTTTCTATAGCGCAAACATTAATTGATCAACACAATGGTTATATTGAGTGCGATAGCTGGCCTGGTCACACCGAATTTAATATTTATCTGCCTTTTGCAGATTAACGCCTTGGAGTATGCATGAAAACAGTTTGGCTTGTAGATGACGATGCCTCAATTCGTTTTGTATTAGAAAAAGCGCTTACTCGCGCAGGTTTTACAGTACAAAGCTTTGCTGAAGCACAAAGTGTGCTTAATGCATTAAAATTTAGCCAACCTAGTGTGCTGATCTCCGATGTAAGAATGCCCGGTATGGACGGCATGGCACTGCTAGAGCTAATAGCAGAGCAAGTGCCCGGCTTACCGGTTATTATTATTACCGCGCATTCAGATCTCGATTCCGCCGTAAATGCCTTTCAAAAAGGGGCTTTTGAATATTTAGCCAAACCTTTTGATTTAAACGAGGCGATTGCCCTAGTTGAAAGCGCCTATAGAGCTAATTCTACAAAAAAAGTTAAACGTAAACTCACGCCCCCTAAAAGCGCACATATAATTGGCGAAGCACCTGCCATGCAAGAAGTGTTTAGGGCCATAGGTAAGCTTGCAGCCTCAAGCATGAGTGTACTTATTAATGGTGAGTCAGGAACGGGTAAAGAGCTTGTTGCCAGCGCCCTGCACAACCATAGTCCACGTAAAGAAAACCAATTTATTGCGCTAAATATGGCCGCAATCCCTAAAGAGCTGGTTGAGTCAGAATTATTCGGCCATGAAAAAGGGGCTTTTACTGGTGCAGATAGCGTGCGAAAAGGCCGTTTTGAACAAGCCAATGGCGGCACTCTATTTTTAGATGAAATTGGCGATATGCCTCTCGACGTACAAACTCGACTACTGCGAGTATTATCTGATGGAGAGTTTTACCGTGTTGGCGGGCATAAAAGCATAAAAGTAGATGTGCGTATTATTGCTGCAACCCATCAAAACCTTGAAGAGCTCGTAAAACAAGGCAAGTTTAGGGATGACTTATTTCATCGCTTAAATGTAGTGCGCCTGCGCTTACCAGCCCTTCGAGAACGTACCGAAGACATTGAGCGTCTAGCACTGCACTTTTTACATAAAAGCGCTAAAGATCTACAAGTAGAAAGCAAAATTCTTAGCCTTAAAGCAATTGAGCAGCTACGCTTGTTCAGTTGGCCCGGTAACGTACGTCAATTAGAAAACACCTGCCGTTGGCTTACGGTTATGGCTCCTGGCGAGCTTGTTAGCGAGCAAGACTTGCCACCTGAAATTATTAATGCCTCACTAACTCAAGAAGAAGGCGATTGGTTAGATGCCTTCCAGTTATGGCTTAATCAGGAACTTAAACAAGGTAAGGAAAATATTTGGCCTAATATTCAAGCGCAACTAGAAACCCGCTTAATAAAAACAGCACTCGCCAATTGCGCAGGCCACAAACAAGAAGCCGCTATAAAAATAGGCTGGGGACGCAATACATTGACCCGTAAATTAAAAGAGCGCAACATTAATTAGTTTTGCGCGTAATAAACTCTTAGGTAATTAATGAAGTTAATAGAGAACATTCCGCTATTTAAACAGATGGAAATTATCAATCGTTTAGGATTTTTTAAAGAATTTAGCCTTAACGAGCGCCAAATACTTTTAGAGTCGTTTGGTTTATTATATTTAGTGCGCGAAAATTCATTTTTATTTAAACAGCACGACAACGATAAGCGCTTATTTATAGTACTTAGCGGTGCATTAATAGTGTTTAAGCACAACCATTTATTAGAGCTCGGTACTATACGTCCTGGGGAGTTTATTGGTGAAGGCGCTTTTATTAATAACCGCGCACGCAGCATTAGCGCACGTGCTAAAACGGATGCAATTGTGCTTGCTATTACCTCTGATGCCCTTACTCGCTTACCCAATGTAATACGCGAAAAAATTAAAGATAGAATAATTGAAGGTATGAGCTTACGTATTGCCAAGTTGAGCGAACACATAGAAAACCATGGTTAGATTTGTATACGCACTTTGATGCAAAAATAGTGACTTCACTTTATACTAGCGTTAATGCGTTACCCCACCGAGAGCAAACATGAACGAAGAATATATAGAAATTGAATTAGAAGAAGAGCCGATTGAGCTGTGTAAATTATTAAAAGTACTAAATTTAGTAGAAGGCGGCGGCCAAGCAAAAAACTTAATTGCTGAAGGTTATGTGGGTGTTAACCATGAAATTTGTACAATTAAACGGAAAAAACTATACAGTGGCGACATACTAGAATTTGATGGTGAGCTTTTCCAACTTGCATTAACCGAAGATGCAACACCGGTAGAGCGACCTGCCGAGCAGCCGCAATCTGAGCCAAGCCAAGCAGCACCGCAGCCAGCGAGTCAGCCTGCAAAAAATAAACGTAAGCGTACTAAAAAACCTAAAGTAGATGAAAAAACCGGTCGTCGCCCTATTTCATTCGGTTAAATTATAGTCTTTTTTGATTTTTTATTTATAAAACCAGCCAGCTTGTATAGTTGGCTTTTTTGATCTTTAATTACCTCACTAACTATAAAAAAAGTAAGGTAATTAAATGCTTGCACACCCCCCTCCTAAGTGGTTAAAACCACTCGCATGGGTAGCGCTTATATGGAACTTATGCGGCGTTATTGCCTTTGCACTACAAATGCTGATGACACCTGAAGTAATTAGCAAAATGCCTATAGATCAGCAAGCTGCATATTCTAACATTCCCGTTTGGTCAACCATTGCATTTGCTATTGCAGTCTTTGGCGGCACGCTTGGCAGTGCTTTATTGCTCGCTAAAAAGTCATTTGCACTGCCCGTATTTACCGTGTCGTTAATGGCTATTTTAATCCAACAGTATTACAATTTTATTGTTATTAACAGCGTTGAAATAATGGGATCTAGTGCGGTATTTATGCCACTGTTTGTGGTAGTAATTGCCATATTGCTACTTTGCGTTAGCTTTAAAGGCAAACAGCAAGGCTGGTTGTATGCAAATTAAAAATATCTTTTGGGTAAGTCTAGCTGGCTCCCTTGAATTAAAAACTTTCAGCATCATCTCTATTGTAATGGCTGTTTAAAAATCACGCTTTAAACACTGTTTTTTATCTTGGTATACACTTTGCAATTCACAAACTATAAAAGGTCACTCTACACAACACTTATCTAATAACAAAAGGGGCAAATAATGAATAATAGTTTCAAAACCCAGCAGCAACTTACCGTTAATGGTGAGCAGTTTCATATTCACTCTCTTAAAGGCCTTGGCGACAAAGCCAAACGCTTACCTTTTTCTTTAAAAATACTACTCGAAAACCTACTTCGTAACGAAGACGGCGAAAACATTAAAGAACAAGACATTCAAGCCCTATTAGATTGGGACCCTCAAGCTAAACCCTCTGCTGAAGTAGCGTTTACGCCTGCCCGTGTTGTGATGCAAGACTTTACCGGTGTACCTGCCATTGTCGATTTAGCGGCAATGCGCGATGCAATGGAAAAACTAGGCGGCGATCCTGCAAAAATTAACCCGCTTTCTCCTGCTGAACTTGTTATTGACCACTCTGTGCAAGTAGATGGCTATGGTAACGAGGGTGCGTTTGACTTAAACGCCAAGCTTGAATATGACCGTAATAAAGAGCGTTATGAATTTTTACGTTGGGGCCAAACTGCCTTCGATAACTTAAAAGTTGTCCCTCCAGCAACCGGTATTGTGCACCAAGTAAATTTAGAGTATTTAGCGCGCGTTGTTTTTAATGATGAACGTAATGGCCAAAAGTACGCGTACCCAGACACCTTAGTGGGTACCGATTCGCACACCACTATGATTAACGGCTTAGGCGTACTTGGCTGGGGCGTAGGCGGCATTGAAGCCGAAGCCGCTATGCTTGGCCAACCTATTAGCTTATTAATACCTCAGGTTGTAGGGGTTAAATTAAACGGCCGTTTACCAGAGGGCACCACAGCTACCGACTTAGTACTTACCGTTACCGAAATGCTACGTAACCATGGTGTCGTAGGTAAATTTGTAGAGTTTTATGGTGATGGCCTTGCCGACTTACCACTTGCCGATAGAGCAACAATTGCCAACATGGCGCCAGAATATGGTGCTACATGTGGTATTTTCCCGATTGATGACGAAACCATTAACTATCTGCGTTTAACCAACCGCGATGAGAAACAGCTTAAACTTATTGAAGATTATGCTAAGCATCAAGGCTTATGGCGTAACGATGGCGATGAAGCTAATTACACCGATAAACTTGAACTGATATTAGATGACGTAGTACCAAGCCTTGCTGGCCCTAAACGCCCACAGGATAGAATATCACTTGATAAAGCTGGCGAAGCAATTAGTCAGCATTTAAAAGAGTTTCAAGACGAGCGTTTAGCAAAAATTAGCAGCAGTGATACAGAGCAAGCACGTATCGAAAGCGAAGGCCCTGTAACTAATCCTGACGAATCAAGCAATGAAGCGCCGTTTATAGGCGCAGCAAAAGTAAACTTTAAGGGCCAAGAGTTCGAACTAAAAGATGGTGCCTGTGTTATTGCCGCAATCACTAGTTGTACAAACACCTCTAACCCCAGTGTTATTTTAGCGGCTGGCTTAGTTGCTAAAAAAGCCAAGCAATTAGGGATTAATGTAAAACCTTGGGTTAAAACATCACTTGCTCCTGGCTCTAAGGTCGTTACTGACTACTTAGAAAAAGCAGGGCTAATGGACGATTTAGAAAGCCTAGGCTTTAACTTAGTTGGCTATGGTTGTACCACGTGTATTGGTAACTCAGGCCCGCTGGCTCCTGAAATTTCAGATGCTATTCAAAAGCACAAACTGGTTGTGAGCTCAATTTTATCGGGTAACCGTAACTTTGAAGGGCGTATTCACCAAGATGTTAAAATGAACTTTTTAGCATCTCCTCCGCTTGTTGTAGCTTACGCCATTGCAGGCAGAACCGATATTGACGTATATAACGAACCACTGGCACAAGATGCTAACGGTAACGATATTTACCTTAAAAACATTTGGCCAAGTGTTAAAGAAGTAAGCGATTTAGTTAAGGAAACGGTAACCAGAGAAATGTTCGAAAAAAGTTATGCTAACGTATACGAAGGCGATAGTCGTTGGCAAAAAATTCAAATACCTGATGGTAAACTTTACGATTGGGATGATGCATCAACCTATATTAAAAAAGCACCCTTTTTTGATGGTATGAGTATTGAGCCTCCGGGTATTCCAACCATTACCGGCGCACGTTGTTTAGCAAAACTAGGTGACTCGGTTACTACGGATCATATTTCGCCAGCCGGTGCGATTAAAGCAGACTCACCAGCAGGGTTATATTTACAAGATAACAAAGTAGGGCAAGCGCAGTTTAACTCTTATGGTTCGCGTCGTGGTAACCACGAAGTAATGATGCGCGGTACCTTTGCTAATATTAGGCTTAAAAACCTCCTTGCACCTGGTACTGAGGGCGGTGTTACCCGCACGCAACCTGATGATGAGCTTGCCAGTATTTATGATGCCGCCATGGAATATCAAAAGAACGATACGCCATTGGTTATTTTAGCTGGTAAAGAATATGGTACCGGCTCATCTCGTGACTGGGCAGCGAAAGGCTCGCTACTGTTAGGTGTTAAAGCTGTAATAGCACAAAGCTATGAGCGTATTCATCGCTCTAACCTTATTGGTATGGGAGTTTTACCGCTACAGTTTAAAGATGGCGAAAGTCATGAGTCGCTAGGTTTAACCGGCCAAGAGCAGTTTGATATTGAAGGCTTGTTTGATAAAACCAAGGAAGTTAGCGTTATTGCAACTAATAGTGAAGGTAAAAAAGTAAGCTTTAGTGCCGATGTACGTATTGATACGCCAAAAGAGTGGGATTACTACAAACACGGTGGCATTTTACAGTATGTACTTCGTAATATGCTCGATTAACTAATAGCAACTTAAACTTACGCCTAAAATTTAATCATAGCCTAACAATTTTGTTAGGCTTTTTTATGCGCGTCAGTTGCGATAAATCAAGGTAATGCTTTAAAAACACCCTACACTAGTAAGACTATTAGTGAGGGCGCTATGTCACAAATCATAATTATTAGGCTACTTAAAATATCAATTGTACTTGGGTTATGCCTAATTGTGACTGGTCATGCGTTAATTGTATCAAGCTACTTTACTAGCCAGCATGGTATTAACGGCATAATTATAGCGGCAGCCTGCATTGCTATTGGCGTATTATTATCGTTACCCACTAAAATTTATTTAACTATTTTACTTATGGAAGCAGAAAAGCGTTATTTAAAAGCGCATAGCCATAAACACAAATAATGAATAATTAAAAACCGTTTAAATCATTTAATTGTTTAGTACGTTGCTCTAATTTTTGTTTTGCTTTTTCAGCGTCATCAAACACCTTTTTAATTGATACTGGATCATAAACTGTAGGTGTAGCTGAAGTGTTATTTACTGCTGAGGATTTGGAACTGCCCGATAAAATAGCCGTATCTTGGGCAACCACCACGTTAATATCTTTAGGGTCTAGTTTTACTTCAACACTTTTACCATTAGGGTGAGGCGTATCTGAAAAATGCCATTGGCCTTGCCGATCTTGCCACTTAAATATTTTACTGCGGGTTGTTGAGGGTGTGTTCGACACGCTACTAACGGCTTGCTCAAACGTATTGCTGGTAAACGAAATTATTTTATCTTTAATTTGCTGAGATTCGTTGATCACAACAGATGTACTAAGCCATGTTTCTCCGTTTGGCTTTTTTAAATAAAATAGAGAAATAACAGCAATAATCATTACTGACACTGCTAAATAGGTAAAGTATTTCATAGCCTTCCTGCTTAAAATTAATCCTTTATTCGGCCAAGTTTAATAAAAAGCAATCAATCAGGCAATCCTTTTGTGTAAGTAAAAAACGCAGCCAAGGCTGCGTTTTATTAAATATTGAGCGAGATAATCAATAATATTAAATACCATCACCATCAATGTGCAAACCACACTCTCGGTTTAAACCAAAAAAGCGAGTTTCCTCTTCGGTCATACCGGGCTCTAGCTTACGTGTAGTATGTATGTCTCCCATAGAGACATAGCCTTCCTCCCAAAGGGGATGGTACGGCAAGTTATGCTTAGTTAAATACTGATATACATCGCGGTTTGTCCACTCAATAATTGGGTAAACTTTTACTGTACCACGGCTAATTTCAATTACTTGCTTATCAGCACGGCTTGATGCTTGGTCGCGACGCAGGCCACTAAACCACGTACCAGCATTAATTTCTTTTAAGGCGCGAGTCATCGGCTCAACTTTATTAAGCTGATTGTACTGCTTAATTCCGGCCTCTCCTTGCTCCCATAACTTGCCAAATTTAGCTTCTTGCCAAGCAGGGCTAAGCTCTGATTTGTACACTTTTAAATTGAGTGATAAACGTGCCGTCATTTGCTCAATAAATTGATACGTTTGTGGAAACAAATAACCTGTATCTGTTAATACCACCGGAATATCTGGCTGTTGTAATGTTATTAAGTGCAACATTACAGCCGCTTGAATACCAAAACTCGATGATAAAAAATGTGTCTCAGGTAAGTTTTCAAGTGCCCATTGCACGCGCTGCTCGGCGCTCATGTTTTTCAGTATGCCATTGGCGTCTGCTAGCATGCTAGTTTGGCTTTGTTTATCTAACTGTAAAATGTTTTTAAATTCACTCATGGTAAATTCCAAACCTTAGCCAGTGTGTTGCACTGGCTTATTATTATGCGTGAAAATCGGTAACTGATACTTTAACTTCAGCAACAATGCCTTTGCGGATCACAAAATCACCAAAGCATTCACCGTCATTACGCTCATTAACCCATTGACCAATTAATTCATCAAAAGCAGCTAAATACACGTCTTCACCCACATTTTCTAAATATAATTTAGGAATACGTGTGCCTTCAAGGTTACCGCCTAGATACACATTATATTTACCCGGACCTTTCCCAACCAATCCCGCTTCGGCTAACATGGCACGGCCACAGCCATTGGGGCAACCCACAACGCGCATAATAATACTGTCATTCGGCACACCATGCTTGGCTAACAGTGCTTCTATTTTTTCAACCAAACTAGGTAAATAACGCTCAGCTTCAGCCATAGCTAATGGGCATGTTGGCAGTGCCACACACGCCATAGAATTTTTACGTTGTTCGGTGTCTTTATCGTCAATTAAACCATGGTTACGGGCAATTTCTTCAATCACGGCTTTTTGATTTGCAGCTACACCAGCAATAATTAAGTTTTGGTTTGCCGTCATGCGCATGTCACCTTGGTGAACTTCTGCTATTTTACGACAGCCTGTTTTTAGTGGTTTGTCTGGATAATCTAAAATACGCCCACTTTGAATAAATAATGTTAAGTGATGTTTGCCATCTATACCTTCAACCCAACCTATACGATCGCCTCGGTGAGTAAATTTATAAGGACGACTTGAAGCAAACTCAACACCCGCACGTTTCTCTACTTCCGCTTTAAATACATCAACGCCTACTCGATCTAATGTGTATTTTGTTTTAGCATTTTTGCGATTTGAACGATTACCCCAATCGCGCTGTACCGACACCACATGCTCGGCAATTTTTAACGTATGTTCTAGTGGAATAAAACCAAAGTCGTCTGCTTTACGTGGGTAGGTTGCTGTATCGCCATGTGTCATGGCAAGGCCACCACCGACAAGTACGTTAAAGCCAATTAATTTACCATTTTCGGCAATAGCTACAAAGTTTAAATCATTGGCGTGCACATCCACTTCATTATTCGGCGGAATTGTTACCGTTGTTTTAAACTTACGCGGTAAGTAATTAGAACCTAAAATTGGCTCTTCTGTGGTTTCTGCTTTTTCACCATTAAGCCAAATTTCGGCGTAAGCCTTGGTTTTTGGTAATAGGTGCTCTGAAATTTTTGCAGCCCACTCATACGCTTCTTGATGCAGCTCTGACTCAACCGGATTAGTAGTACACAACACATTTCGATTAACATCGCCTGCGGTAGCAATAGAGTCAATTCCAACGCTATCCAGTAATTGATGCATGCCTTTAATATTAGGCTTTAATACACCATGAAACTGAAACGTTTGACGCGTAGTTAAACGGATACTGCCATAGCTGGTTTTTTCTTCTGCAAATTTATCTATGGCTAACCATTGCTCAGGCTTAATAATACCGCCAGGCATACGCGCACGTAACATTACGTTGTGTAATGGTTCAAGCTTTTGCTTAGCGCGCTCACCACGAATATCTCGGTCATCTTGCTGGTACATACCGTGAAACCGAATTAACTGGAAGTTATCAGCGGTAAAACCACCGGTGATCTCATCTTTTAAATCTGTTGCTATAGTGCCACGTAAAAAATTACTTTCTCGTTTCATGCGCTCGTTATCAGAAAGCTTTACGTTTTTATCTTGTTCGCTCATGTTTAATCCTAAATTAGTGACAGTGACGGCTGCTTTAAATATTTAATTTTAGTAAACGTCTTTCTGATAGCGGTTTGCGCTGCGTAAATCTTTTAAATACTGCTGAGCATCTTCATCGCTCTTGCCGGTATTTTCTTTAATAATTTCGAGTAATGTTTGGTGCACATCTTTTGCCATATTGTTAGCGTCGCCACACACATAAAAATGTGCGCCAGCTTCAAGCCACTCAAAAATAGCTTTGCTGTTACTACGCAACTTGTCTTGCACATACACTTTTTCGGCTTGATCGCGGCTAAATGCAACATCTACTTTGCTTAGTAAACCCGACTTTAAGTAACCTTGAATTTCAACTTGGTATAAAAAGTCTTGAGTAAAATGTGGATTGCCAAAAAACAGCCAGTTTTTACCTGATGCGCCACGCGCATCACGCTCTTGTAAAAAGGCTCGAAACGGTGCTATTCCCGTACCAGGGCCAACCATAATGATTGGTGTTTCATCATTCGTTGGTAAACGAAAATTATCGTTATGCTCACTAAATATCTTAACTTTACAGCCTTCCTCAGCACGGCGCGCTAAATAGCCCGAACAACCGCCTAAATGCTCACGACCAAAGGCATCAAACTCAACTAATGCTACGGTTAAATGTACCTCGTCTTCAACCTCGCTTTGGCTAGAGGCAATTGAATATAAACGTGCTTGTAATTTACGCAGGCAATCGACGAGTGTTTGCGCGTCAAGCTTAGCGGGGTTTTGTGCAACTACATCAAATATTTGGCGCGGCTCAATGTATTGATGCATTGCCGCTTTATCTTCAACCAATTTTAATAGTTGTGGTGTGCCTGTCGCTATTGCATATTTTTCCACAAAGCCAGGGTACGACTGCGTTAATTCAAGTTTTTCAATCAGTGCATCGCGAATACTTAGCTGTTCATCTGCAACTTTTACTAAACTAGCTGCATCAATTTGCGTGTGTGTAAGCAACTCATCAACACGGGCTTCGTCATTTAAAAAATACACACCTAATGAATCACCTGGTATATAACTAATGTCTGAGCCTTCAAGCGAAATTTCTACGTGGCGGACATCTTTAGTTGAATCGCGACCTGTAATTTTTTGCACTAAACCTAGTTCTGCGGCAAACGGGTTTTGCTTAGTATATTGGCTTGCCACGGTAGTTGACCCAGCAAACGGCATTGCGATAACTTGACCACCTGAGCTACCTTGCTGTGCTTTTAAATCCGGTTCAAAGGCATCCAGTGCGCCAGTGATCCAAGTTGTCGCTTCGTCTTCGTAATCTACATCTAAATCGGCGCGTTGATAAATTGTTTCTGCGCCGAGTGTATTTAACCGCTGCTCAAAGTCTTTTGCTGTTTGGCAAAAAAATTCATAGCTCGAATCCCCTAAGCCAATCACGGCTACCTTCACCCCATCTAACTTAGGCGCTTTTTTAGTGGTTAAAAATTCGTGTAAAGCCTCTGCATCTTCTGGTGGTTCACCTTCGCCGTAAGTTGCAACAACCACAGTTATAAACTTTTCTTTTTTTAGTGCAGTTGGTTTGTAATCGGCCATGCTCACTAGCTTTACGGCTAAACCGCGTGACTCTGCTTGTGCTTTTAACTTAGCAGCTACACCCTTTGCATTACCTGTTTGCGAGCCATATAAAATAGTTAATGCAACTGCCTCACCAGCACTTGGAGCTGCGCCCATAGCACCGCCTAAGGCCGCCGTATTAGCATTTGCAGCAAGATAGCCGCTAACCCATGCTTGTTGAATTGGATTAAGCTCAGCCACTAAACCTTGCAGCTTTTGTACTTGCTCTTGCGATAGCGGACTTGCCGCAGCGTTTAGTTGACCTAGCAACATGAATCAATTCCCCGTAACCCTAAAAGTTAAACACAACGTACTGTTATACGTCGTTCAAAATGAGTTTTACCTCACCCAGAGACTATCTGTTGAGGTTTACTGAGCTTGTAGGATAGCGGGCAATGCAGAGTTAAAAAAAGAACAGAATCAACTTTGATATTCTATTTAGTTATTAACTTTAGTAAATATAGTTAAAAACAGATTAAGAAATGGGTTTTCGAAGGATAAAAGGGGCTATTTGTGCCTGAGCTTTATTGAGTAGATAAATATTGTTGTTATGTATAAATACCACAACCATAAAAGAGCGCTAAATTAACTCTGAGTTGCTGATTGCTTGCAGCTCAAACTCGCAGCTTCGTAAAAACAAAAAGCCCCAGCAAATAAATGCCGGGGCTTTTTATAAAACAGACTTAATTAAAAATTAAGCTTGTTTTGGACGTTCAATAACTGCTACGAATGTCCAAGATTTACTCTTAGAAATTGGAGCACATTCACGGATAGTAACTACGTCACCAGCCTGAACTTCATTATTTTCGTCATGTACGTGTAGCTTAGTCGTGCGTCGAATGAATTTCCCATAAATTGGGTGCTTCACATAACGTGCGATAGCAATAGTGAAAGATTTTTCCATCTTGTCGCTAATTACACGGCCTTGAAGAGTACGAATTTTATCGCTCATTATTGACCTGCCTTCTGGTTAATAACTGTTTTTACACGCGCGATATCGCGGCGTACTGTTCTTAGCGTGTGTGTCTGAGCTAACTGACCAGTGCTTGCTTGCATGCGCATATTAAATTGCTCACGAAGAAGTCCTAGAAGTTCAGTATTAAGCTCTTCTACGCTTTTATCTTTTAGTTCGCTAGCTTTCATCACATTACCGTCCGAGTTACGAAAGTTGTTTTGAATGGCAATTTACGAGCAGCAAGGTCAAACGCTTCACGAGCAAGCTCTTCTGAAACACCTTCCATTTCGTAAAGTACTTTACCAGGCTGAATTTCAGCAACCCAATACTCAACAGAACCTTTACCTTTACCCATACGAACTTCAAGCGGTTTGTTCGTGATTGGCTTGTCTGGGAAAACACGGATCCAGATTTTACCTTGACGTTTCACGTGACGCGTCATGGCACGACGAGCTGCTTCGATTTGACGAGCAGTCATGCGGCCACGGCCAGTAGCTTTCAAACCGAAAGTACCGAAGCTTACTTTGTTACCGTTTTGCGCTAGACCACGGTTGCGACCTTTGTGCGTTTTACGGAATTTTGTACGTTTTGGCTGTAACATTACTCGCTACCTCTACTTAGCACTTTTTTTGGCTTTCTTTGGTGCGCGTTTAGCTGGCTTCTCTTGCTCTTGTACTAGTGGTAAACCACCAATAACTTCGCCTTTGAAGATCCAAACTTTAACACCAATGATACCATAAGTGGTTAAGGCCTCAGAAGTTGCGTAGTCGATATCAGCACGAAGAGTATGTAGAGGTACACGACCTTCACGATACCACTCTGTACGTGCGATTTCTGCGCCGCCAAGACGACCGCTAACTTCAACTTTAATCCCTTTAGAACCGATGCGCATTGCATTTTGTACCGAACGCTTCATAGCGCGACGGAACATAACACGACGCTCTAGTTGAGAGGCAATGCCGTCTGCTACTAGTTGTGCATCTAGTTCTGGTTTACGTACTTCAGAAATATTAATCTGAGCAGGTACACCAGCGATTTTAGTTACCGCTTGACGTAATTTTTCTACGTCTTCGCCTTTTTTACCGATAACAACACCCGGACGAGCCGTGTGGATTGTTACGCGGATTGATTTTGCTGGACGCTCAATAACGATTTTAGACACAGAAGCCGTTTTCAATTCCTTTGTAAGGAATGTACGTACTTTGTGATCGCCAAAAAGCTGTGCAGAGAAATCTTTTGAACTCGCGTACCAGGTAGAAACCCAAGGTTTAGATATACCTAGGCGAATACCAGTAGGATGAACTTTTTGTCCCATTACTTATATCTCCTAGCTATCTGAAACCATAACAGTGATATGGCTTGTACGCTTAAGGATGCGGTCTGCGCGTCCTTTAGCACGTGGCATAATACGTTTCATTGTAGGACCATCGTCCACAAAGATCGTTGTTATACGAAGCTCATCAATGTCAGCACCTTCGTTATGCTCTGCGTTAGCAATAGCAGACTCAAGTACTTTCTTTACTAATACAGCCGCTTTTTTCGGGCTGTACGCCAGGATTTCTAGTGCGCGATCAACCGGTAGTCCGCGGATCTGATCTGCAACTAGACGTGCTTTTTGCGCCGAACCAGAGGCGAATTTATGTTTAGCTAATGCTTGCATTTATCTTCCCCTCTTATCGTTTCTTCGCTTTCTTATCCGCAGCATGGCCACGGTAAGTGCGAGTTGGTGCAAATTCACCTAGTTTGTGACCGATCATTTCGTCTGTGATAAACACAGGAACGTGCTGACGACCATTATGGACAGCGATGGTCAATCCGATCATGTTAGGTATGATCATTGAACGACGGCTCCAAGTTTTAATTGGCTTCTTGTCTCCGCTTTCCAACGCTTTCTCTACCTTCTTCAGCAAGTGTAGGTCTATAAAAGGACCCTTCTTGAGAGAACGTGGCATGGCTATTCCTCAACTATTATTTAGTACGACGACGTACGATAAACTTATCAGTACGCTTGTTCTTACGTGTCTTAGCACCTTTAGTCGGCTTACCCCATGGAGACACAGGATGACGACCACCAGATGTACGACCTTCACCACCACCGTGTGGGTGATCTACCGGGTTCATGGCAACACCACGAACTGTCGGACGGATACCACGCCAGCGATTTGCACCTGCTTTACCAAGTGAACGAAGCATATGCTCAGCATTGCCTACTTCACCTAGAGTCGCACGACAATCAGCTTCAACTTTACGTACTTCGCCTGAACGAAGACGTAATGTTACATACTGACCATCACGAGCAAGGATTTGAACGTATGCACCAGCAGAACGTGCGATTTGAGCACCTTTACCTGGTTTTAATTCTACGTTGTGAACAGTCGAACCTACAGGCATATTACGCATTGGTAATGCATTACCAGGTTTGATTGGTGCATCAACACCAGACTGGATTGCATCGCCAGCTTTTAAGCCTTTTGGTGCGATAATGTAACGACGCTCACCGTCTGCATATAATACAAGAGCGATGTTTGCGCTACGATTTGGATCGTATTCTAAACGTTCAACAGTGGCTGGAATGCCATCTTTAGTACGTTTAAAATCGATTAAACGGTAATGTTGCTTATGACCACCACCGATATGACGAACCGTAATACGACCATTGTTATTACGACCACCTGATTTAGAGTTTTTCTCTAATAGTGGTGCGTACGGCTTACCCTTATGTAAATCAGAGTTAACCACTTTAACTAAGTGACGACGGCCCGCAGAAGTAGGCTTACACTTTTGAAGTGCCATAATTCTATCCCCTTATTACTCGGCGCCGCCGACAAAGTCTAGCTCGCTACCTTCTTTAAGAGTAACGTAAGCTTTTTTCCAGTCGTTACGACGACCGAAACGTGCGCCAGTACGTTTTGTTTTACCCTTAACGTTAAGTGTGCGAACACCCGTTACTTCTACTTCAAAAAGCTTCTCAACTGCTGCTTTAACTTCAGCTTTAGTTGAATCTTTTGCTACTTTAAAAACAATAGTATTGTTTTCTTCAGCAGCAATAGTGCTTTTTTCAGAGATATGTGGAGCAACGATCACTTTTAAAAGACGTTCTTCGCGAATCATGCTAGCGCCTCCTCAAGTTGCTTAACAGCAGCGGCTGTAATAAGTACCTTGTCGAAAGCAATTAAGCTTACAGGATCGATACCAGCTACATCACGCGTGTCAACCTTATAAAGGTTACGTGCCGATAAGAAAAGATTTTCATCTACTTCTTCAGTCACGATAAGAACATCTTTAAGCTCAAGTTCTTTAAGCTTAGCAACTAGTTCTTTAGTTTTTGGTGCTGCTAGAGCAAAACTTTCAACAACGATTAAACGCTCTTGACGAACTAATTCAGATAAGATGCTTTTAATCGCACCGCGGTACATTTTACGGTTTACTTTTTGGCTATGATCCTGTGGTTTAGCTGCAAAGCTAACGCCACCTGAACGCCAAATTGGGCTACGAATCGTACCAGCACGTGCTCGGCCAGTACCTTTTTGAGCCCATGGCTTTTTACCACCACCGCTTACTTCAGAACGTGTCTTCTGAGCACGAGTACCTTGACGAGCACCTGCTGCGTATGCAACAACTACTTGATGTACTAATGCTTCGTTAAACTCACGTCCAAAAGTAGCTTCAGAAACTTCAAGACCGCCAGAAGCGTCTTTAATTGCTAATTCCATCACTAAATCTCCAGGACTTATGCTTTAACAGCTGGTTTAACGATAACGTCACCGCCGATAGCGCCAGGTACTGCACCTTTAACTAAAAGCAAATTACGCTCAGCGTCAACGCGAACTAGTTCTAAGTTTTGAGTCGTTACACGCTCAGCACCCATATGACCGGCCATTTTCTTACCTTTAAACACCTTACCAGGTGATTGGTTTTGACCGATTGAACCAGGAGCACGGTGAGATAGAGAGTTACCATGTGTAGCGTCTTGCATGCTGAAATTCCAGCGCTTAACACCACCTTGGAAACCTTTACCTTTAGAAGTACCGGTTACGTCAACCTTGTTGATTTCGTTGAATAATTCAACAGTAAGCTCAGCGCCTACTTCAAAATCGCCTTCACCACCATTTAGGCGGAATTCCCACAGACCGCGACCCGCTTCAACACCAGCTTTAGCGAAATGACCCGCTGAAGCTTTGTTTACACGACTTGCTTTTTTAGTGCCTGCGGTTACTTGAAGCGCGTTATAACCGTCTGTTGCTTCAGATTTAATCTGAGCAATGCGGTTAGGTGTCGCTTCAATAACTGTCACAGGGATAGATACACCATCTTCAGTGAAGATTCGTGTCATACCCACTTTACGACCGACTAGACCTAATGCCATTTTCCTAAAACCTCTCTAATCTTCCGATTAACCCAGGCTGATTTGAACATCTACACCAGCAGCAAGATCTAAACGCATAAGAGCGTCAACAGTCTTGTCAGTTGGTTCAACGATGTCGATCAGACGTTTATGGGTGCGGATCTCGTACTGATCACGCGCGTCTTTATTAACGTGCGGTGATGTTAGTACAGTAAAACGTTCAAAGCGTGTAGGTAGTGGAATTGGTCCACGTACTTGTGCGCCAGTGCGTTTCGCAGTTTCCACGATTTCCGCCGTTGATTGGTCAATCAAACGGTGGTCAAAAGCTTTTAGGCGAATACGAATGCGTTGATTTGACATTCTTAACCTCAATATAAAGAGCATTTAAAAGAGCATAAAAAAACGACCGAAACAATCTTAAATATTAAGATGTCGGTTGTTAGATTATATCTACGTTGAGTTCCAAATCGGAACTCCTGTTTATTAGCTAGAAATCCTAGCTTAATTTATCCTTCCAAGTTCCCTTGGGAATTTTGAAAGCCTGCGTATTATAATTACATTGGTGATAAATGCAACAGCTAATTAGTAAATAATTACAGCCTGCTGGTTGCTCAAATATACTGCAACCTATTATAGAGCAGCTACAATCAAGTGTAATGCATATATATTAAGCCATAACGTACTGACTAATCGGCAACGCAAATTAAAGGCTTTTTTAGATCTTATGTTATCATATGCGCCAATTTTGCTTTTATATACCCAAATTATATGGGTAATTACTCTCTATATGGTGAGTCGATGCGTATTGTAAATTATTGCTTAAATGTTTTATCAGCTGGAGTAAGCCGCTTACTTGTAAGAAGTAAGGTACTGCCAGAAAAGCCGACTGAACAATATGAATTAAACTCTAAAAACCCTACCTTTTATATTGTGCGCCTAAACTCTCGCTTTGACTTAGCGGCGCTTGCTCGGGTATGTAAACGCCATGGATTACCCGATCCTAGAGAACAACAAGTATTAGGCACACAACGCTTAGACCGCTTTATAGGGATTGAAAACCCACCTCCATTAATTGGTGACATAGCAAAGCCAACTAATGCACTAGCGCAAGGCAAACAAATTATTGATCACTTATTAAGTAGTGGTCAAAAAGATGTACAGGTTATTCCTGTTACTATTTTATGGGGCCGAGCGCCCGGCAAAGAAAAGCCCGGACTTAGCACGCTCATAACACACTCATTAACACCAAGTTGGTTTAGAAAGTTATTTGTGGTGTTGTTTTCTGGCCGAGATAACTTTATCCGCTTTAGCCAACCACTCGACTTATCACTTTTAGTAGACGAAAAAGCGGACGTTAACGAGCTTCCACAAAAACTATTAAGAGTAGCCCGCGTGCACTTTCGCCGCCAAAAACTTGCCGCAACAGGCCCTAAAATGCCATCGCGCGAGCAGCTATTTAACTCATTATTAGCCTCTCCAACAATAAAAAAAGCCATACAAGACGAAGCAAAAGCTAAAAATATTAGCCAAGCGCAAGCACGTCAAAATGCGGTTAAGTTACTTAATGAAATAGCGGCTAACTATTCAGAGGCAATGATACGCGTAGCTGAGCGCTTTTTAACTTGGCTGTGGAATAAGCTATATAACGGTATAGATATAAAATACACAGAGCAAATTCATGAGCTGACTAATAAAGGCCACGAAATTATTTATATGCCGTGCCATCGCAGCCATATGGATTACTTACTACTTACTTATGCTATTTATCATCAAGGTTTAGTACCACCACATATAGCCGCGGGTATTAACCTTAACTTTTTTCCGGCAGGCGGGATCTTTCGCCGCTCGGGTGCGTTTTTTATTCGCCGTTCATTTGCCGGTAATAAGCTCTACTCTGCAGTATTTAAAGAATATTTAAGCCAGTTATTTATTAAAGGTTACTCTGTTAAATTTTATACCGAGGGCGGGCGTAGCCGCACCGGGCGTTTGTTACCACCTAAAACGGGTATGTTAGCAATGACCATGCAAGCTATGCTGCGTGGTATTGACCGCCCTATTTCTATTGTGCCGGTATATATTGGTTACGAGCACGTTATGGAAATTAACACGTACCTTAAAGAACTCGCTGGAAATGATAAAAAAGGTGAGTCTATCTTTGGAATTTTTAAAGCGATTAAAAATCTTAAAAACTATGGTCGAGGTTATTTAAACTTTGGTGACCCTATTTCTATAAACCAATACTTAAACGACAACCAACCCAATTGGCGTGACGACATACACCCTACCGATGTACAAAAACCACAATGGTTAGGCCCACAAGTAGCAAACCTAGCCGACCAAGTTATGGTTAAAATTAACAATGCAGCGGCACTTAATGCAGTTAATTTATTAGCGATGATTTTACTGGTAAACGACAAGCATGCACTGAGTAAGCCAAAACTTTTAGCGCAACTTGATTTTTACTTACGCTTACAACGCGACGCCAGCTACAGTAATAAAGTAACAGCTCCAGAGGAAACGCCAGAGCAACTGTTAACGCATGCATTAAAGCTTAATAAGTTTGATGTGATAAGTGATGAATTTGGCGAAATTATCGCGATTAACGATAAAGAAAAAACACTCTTTAATTATTATCGTAATAATATTTTACATCTTTTTGCCGTACCAAGTTTAATTGCACTGCATTTGTTTAGAGAAAAAACCACAACAGTTTCAAAGTGTCAGCAGCTAGTTGCTGCGTTTTATCCGCTATTTGCTAAAGAATGGTATTTACGAGAGCTAGATGAGGACTACATTACGCGTATTTTAGCTAATTTTGTAGATCAAAACTTAATAGAACTTGATGGCGATAACATTCATATAACCAATACCAACGACTGTTTGGCTAAATTGGATATGTTAGGTAAAGCACTAAACTTTACGTTGCAGCGTTATGCCATTGTGATTGGCTTTATACAAACTAGCAACGGCATTGAAAAAGCAGAGTTAGAGCGAGAAAGCCAAGTGCTAGCACAACGCTTAGGTACTTTGCATGGGATTAAAACCCCAGAGTTTTTTGATAAAAAGGTGCTGGTCAGCTTTATTGATAATTTACGCGCACAGTCTTTAATTACCGATGGTGATGCGGGCTTAATAGGCAGCGTGCAATTATGTGAAACTTATATGCATCTTAAAGCATTATTGCCAGCACGTGTTTGGCAGTCAATTAGCGATATAGTACAAGGTCAGTGTAAATAAAGCCTTAGTTTTGAGTGAGTGCAACGCCGCTTACTTACTTGTTTAAATGTAGGTGCCGTACAATTTATATGGCACCTACTACCCTTTGTTACTAGTGCGTAAGTTAGCGCTGACGCATAACCCCTTCTTGCATTGTTGAGGCAATTAAGTTGCCTTGGCGGTCAAAAAATTGCCCTCTTACTAACCCTCGACCAGAACTTGCACTTGGGCTGTCAACTGAGTATAAAATCCAATCATCCATTCTAAATGGTCGATGAAACCACATTGCATGGTCAATCGTGGCAACTTGCATATTAGGTTGCATAAAAGACACACCATGCGGCTGCAAAGCAGTTGGTAAAAATTCAAAATCAGACGCGTACGCTAATAAGTAATTATGAATACGTTGATCGTCTGGCATTTCACCGTTAGCTTTAAACCAAATGTGCTTAACTGGCTCCATTGCTTCAGGTTTAAATGGGTTATGAAAGGTCACCGGACGTATTTCTATTGGCATTTCACTAATAAATTGATTGCGTATAGCTGCGGGTATTTGCTCGGCGTTTTCTTTATAAAACTCTAACGATGAACGCAGCTCTTCGGGTAAAGGTACGTCAGGCATAGTCGCCTGATGCGATAATCCTTCTTCAGCTCCTTGAAAAGACGCTGTCATGTAAAAAATAGGCTTACCGTACTGAATAGCACTAACCCGACGAGTGCTAAAGCTTTTACCATCGCGAATAGCTTCTACATCATACACAATAGGCTTCGTGGCATCGCCTGGGCGTAAAAAGTAAGAGTGGAGTGAATGTACAATACGCCCCTCTGGTAGCGTTTCTTTTGCAGCAGATAGCGCTTGGCCCATAACTTGGCCGCCAAATACAGCACCAAAACCTAAATCTTGGCTTTGCCCTCGATACAAACCTTGCTCAATTTCTTCAAGTGTTAACAACGACAATAAATCATCTAATACTTGGCTCATTATTACTTCCTCAATTCTCTAATACCCAAATGATACTATACAATAGAGGGATGTAAATCATTCTACGAGTCCTGATATGGCGTATTGGCTATTTAAAACTGAACCCGATGCATTTTCGATTGACGATCTTAAAAATGCACAAAATCAAACCACACTTTGGGAAGGGGTACGTAATTACCAAGCACGTAACTTTATGCGCGACGAGGTAAAAGTAGGTGACCTCGTAATGATTTACCATTCTAGCTGCAAGCTCGTAGGCGTAGTAGGTATTGCTGTAGTAACAAAAGCAGCTTACCCAGATCCAACTCAGTTTGATTTAAGTAGTGATTATTATGATGCTAAAGCCACCAGCGACAATCCTCGCTGGGTAGTAGTAGAAGTAACTTATCAATCTCATTTAGACTCTCTGGTTAGCTTAAAAGAAATAAAAGCTAACCCTCGCATCACCGACATAGCGCTTAAAAAAGGCGGGCGATTGTCAATAATGCCCGTAACCAAAAGTGATTGGCAAATAATCACCCACATGGCTGAGGAGTAAAATATTTTACTATTTAACCTGAGCCTAGTTATTTAAAAAGCGGTAAATTTAGTTACCGGCTAATTTATAAGTAAAGCAATCCTCTATGCAACAGGTATAACTCTCTGACACTAATACAAAAGTACGTTTGTTTTTCTTATCTATGGTAATTTGCTATAATTCGCCGCTTGTTTTTGTGGAGGAAAAATGAAGTTACTGTATTGGTTAGATGAGTGGTTAACCCTTTCGTGTGATGAGCAGCAAGCCAAACTGCCAATGTCTGGGGGAGATTTACTTGGCGATGTATATGTTAAGTACGACTTTATTGATATTAATAAGCCTCTACTATTTACCTTTTCGCCTGCTGGTACTGATGTGCAGGAGCAAGACCTTCACGCAGACTTCGCGCCCTGGGGTTATCACCTGGCACAAAAACAAAACGTAAATGTGATTGCCTTTCAGCATTTGGGTAAGAGCAACTGGTTTCGTAACCGCAATTTAATTTTTTTTCTGGAACAATTATCCCCACTGCTTACATCTTTTAAGACTCGATTAGGTTATGGCTTAAGCCGTGGCGGCTTTGCGGTTGGTGCTTTTGCAAAATTATTAAAGCTAGATCAGGTATTGCTTTTTCACCCTGTTAGCACTAAAAATAAAAGCTTAGTGCCATGGGACGACCGCTCTAGCACAGATATAGCTCAGCAATATGATTGGGAAGGCAGTTATGCCGATTTAGATTTAGGCAACGCCCAAGGCTATATTATTTACGACCCCACTAATCGTATTGATCGACTACATGCCAAGCGCTATAAGCAACTTAACCATTTACGGGTATTTGGTATGGGTCACGGCACTCACGCCACTTACTTAAACAAGTTTGGTTTTTATAAGCAAGTAGCTGTGGACTTTATGCGCCATCAACAAATTGATATTGCGCAGTTTCGCCTGCAAACTAAAACCTTACGCTTTAAAGAGGACTATTACAAAAGGCTCAATAAAGCGAATAAAAAATCGGCGCATCGCCTAGAATTACTAAGTACTGCACATAATATTTTGATAGACGAAAAAACAGCTCACGTACAGGAGCATCAAGCTAGCATTGATATTCAGCCACTTATTGATGTAGCGCTTAAACATCAAGAGCAGCACCCCGATGATGCCATCCAATTACTCGAAGTCGCCAAGCAATTAGCGCCAAACGACCCTCTTGTGAAGCACAAACTGAAAGAGCTTGAATAGTACTAAAATTTAAACTAGCGGCCTGCAATACCACTACTTCCTATTGCCCAAAAGCCTTATATTTAAGGCTTTTTATTTTGCCTTTTTTTACGCCCATGTTTAGGCACTATGGCTAAATACATAATAAGCCCTAACCACGAAAAAAATACAATGCCAATTAACCAAGCATTTTTTTCGTGGCCTTGAGTACGCTTACTATTGAGTACAATAACCACAGGTAAAATATAGGCAATTAAAAGAATGATTAAAAATATAACTTCGTTCATGCTTTTGCCAAAGCCGGCCAGTCAACCTCACGACTTAATACTCGCTCTACTGCTATGTAGTGCAAAATGTCGCCGGCGCTAATTTTATAATCAAGTGGCGGATTTAAATCCATATTTTGTGCACTTAAATTGTGTGCCACACCAAGTAAAATAGCATCATGCTGATGTTTAAAATGATGAAACAACGTACCAAACTCCATCTCTTTGCTTTGCTCTGGAATGGCTAAGCTAAACTGCGTATCGCCATGTAAAATTGATAGGAGCTCTTCGTGCACTCGGCTCGAACCTGGATCTTGCATTGAACGTACGAGTATTTCTGCCGATTTAACACTGCTGCATTCTACATTTTGGCAATGCTCTAATAGCATATCTACTTTTGTTTCATCTAAAAAATGCGCGCTTATATGGCAATCATCTTTAACTAAACGGCTAATACGCAATGCGGTAGTAAAGGTTTGATCGTCGTCTTGGCCGTCAATAATCACTTTATCGGCGTAGCTTATAGCGACACGTTTTAGCTCCTCTAAATCGGTAAAGCTACTTAACCGCACAAAGTCGACACTTTCGTTACTTAAAAATGGGTGCTCCATTTGCTCAGTTACTGCAAGTAAAATACGCCGTTCGGTACGTTTAGTGTCGGCCAGAATGTAATCAATCATTTTTTTAGTACGGGTATCGTGCCAACCAAAAATAATAATATGGTTGCTACTGTGAGCAAAGTTTTTATCACCAGTCATAGCGCGCCTAATTAAGTAAGTTATTGTTTGCCCTGTTTTGCCTAACAGAACGCCAAATAAAGCTAAACCAAAAGGTATTTGTATTAAAGCCACCACCCAACGCCCTAAATCTGTGGTTGGGCTAAAATCGCCATACCCTACGGTTGAAGTGGTTACCGTGTAATAATAAAAAAAGGTTGTTAGGGAGGTGAGTGCTTGCTCATTTGCTATATATAACAATCCCCATGTTAAAAGCATATGAGTCAAAATAGCCAGTGCCACTGCTTGCCAACTCAACTGATCTATATGAGCCCGTACAAGTAACACTAGCCTTTTAAATATCACCGGCATAATACAAAGTCTTAGTTAGTAAATTATCTATAAACAACACGTTACTTTATGCTATTGGTTTAAGCAATATTTTCACTATTCTCATTTAAACATAACGCCCATAAGACTAAATGCGGTTTGCCAATTAATGTTTTTCGTGATTAATTACCCTGCAAATAATACTAACAACAGCCCTAGTTATGCTTAATAAAATAGCCACTCCCTTTACCAAGCTCGTTGAGCGCTACCTGCCTGATCCCTTTATATTTGTAATACTGCTAAGTGTTATTACCTTAGTTATCGCTAGCGTGTTTACTCCAGCAACTGGTATTGAAGTACTGCAAGCGTGGGGCGATGGTTTTTGGAACTTACTTAGCTTTGCAATGCAAATGCTGCTGGTGTTAATTACCGGCTATATGTTGGCAAGCACTCCACCTATTAGTAAGTTACTAGAAAAGCTCGCCACCTTTGCTAACACTGCACCAAAAGCAATTATATTAGTAACGCTTATTTCACTACTCGCTAGTTGGCTTAACTGGGGGTTTGGCTTAGTTATTGGCGCGTTATTTGCCAAAGCCATTGCTAAACACACCCGAGTTGATTACCGCTTATTAGTTGCCAGCGCCTACTCAGGTTTTGTAGTGTGGCATGGCGGGTTAGCAGGCTCAATTCCACTGACGATAGCCACCGAAGGGCACTTTTTGCAATCAAGCATGGGGATTATTAGCACTGAGCAAACGCTATTTGCGGGCTTTAATATTGCCATACTAGTAGGGTTATTTATTATTATGCCGCTAGTTAACCGTTACATGCTACCAAGCGCCGAGGAAAGTGTTTACATAGACCCCGCACTATTAAAAAGTACCTCCCCTGCAATAATTAATATTACCAGGCCAGCCCAACACTTAGAGCAAAGTAAATTGCTTGGTATTACAATTGGATTACTGGGGTTAATTTATTTAGGTTATTACTTTTTAGTTGCCGGTGGCGGCTTAAACTTAAATAGCGTAATTGCGTTGTTTTTGTTTTTAGCTATAACCTTACATCAAACACCGCATAACTTACTCAATAGCTTACAGCAGGCAATTCCTAGTGGCGCAGGTATTGTTATTCAATTTCCGTTTTATGCCGGCATTATGGCGGTAATGGTTGATAGTGGCCTAGCACAGCAAATATCAAGCGGTTTTATTGCCATAGCAGATGCAGACAGTTTGCCATTTTTTAGTTTTATAAGTGCCGGGTTAGTTAATATGTTTGTGCCCTCGGGCGGCGGACAATGGGCGGTACAAGCGCCAATTGTAATACCCGCAGCGCAAGCGCTTGGCGCCGACATCTCACGAGTTGCAATGGCAGTAGCCTGGGGCGATGCGTGGACTAATTTAATTCAACCTTTTTGGGCATTACCAGTACTTGCTATAGCAGGCCTAAAAGCCAAAGACATTATGGGCTTTTGCGTAGTGCAGCTATTTGTAACTGGGGTATTTATATCCTTAATGTTGAGCTTTTATTAACTGTATAAAAATAATGTATTAAGCAGGACTGCAATTACAGCCCTGCTTTTAAATACGATTAGCTCGATAATATTTTCATTGGCAAGCTTAAAATGGGGTTTTCTGAGTCTGCAAAATGCATCATTACGGCTACATGCCCGGCAACCACCAGCGCATACATCACCGCTGAAAAACCTTGGCCATACTTATCAAGTGGCATTAAATGTGAAGTGTGTCTGCCGCGCCATTCAAATACAATTTCCAGCGCACCAATAAACAAAAAGAACACCAACAACATTAAACCAAAGGTGTAACTGAGCCATAAACCAAACAGTACTCCCAATAAACACACACTTAAACCGACCCATGAGCGCATAGAAAAGCTAATACTTTTTAATACATGGCCACCATCAAGCGGTAAAATAGGCAGTAAATTAAATAAGTTAAGTAAAGCGCTAAGCACAGCAACACCGGCAAATATTTCCATTTCGGTAGCGTAGTACAACACTAAACTTAATACTGACGTTATAAGCCCAAACGCGGGGCCCATTAAAGAAATCACTACATCTTGCCAACGCGTGGTAATTTTATCATCACTTACTGCAAGCCCGCCTACAAACGGAATTAAATAAATGCCTTTGGTTTTAATGCCAAAATATTGCATGGCACGCACATGGCCGTATTCATGCACCACTAAGCAAGCAATAAGCATAAGTGCAAACTCAATACTGAATAACCAGGCATAACCGGCAACTGACGCTCCCGCTAACACTACCTTAATTACTTTGGCACTTTTAAATAGCTTAAAACCAAGGGCGGCCAATCCAAGCCAGCCTTTTTTAGTTTCACCACCAGTAGCTGCAGGTAAAGCAAGTTGCGTAGCAAACTCATCGTTTACAAACAACGAAATACTCTGCTCATTTACCAATGAGCTATCAATACCTATTAGTTTGTTATCAAAAGTAAATTGATAATAGTTGTCGCGGGGGTTATCAAAAGTAATAGCTTGTTGACTATGAAATATCTGCACAACTTTTTGCCCAGAAACCATAAGTGTAAAGGGCTGATCGGCTAACTTAAGTTCTATTCTTATCATAATTAAAACCGTTTAAAACAATAGCGCTAGTATACCGACTCAGCTAAAAAACACGAGCGAGCATGATTAATAACAACTTTTTATTAGCCGGCTAATATACACATTAAAAGAATGACAAACACATGAGAATCTACTACTTTTATAGTAATACACACTATGCATTGAAAGGGATAACAGTGAAAAAAGTAGTGCCTAATATTCTGGTCGTTGATGACTCAAAAGCTATTTTAATTGTAATGGAAGCAATCCTCGCTGAGTTAGATATGTCGGATACCATAACCACTTGCCTAAGTACTACAAAAGCGCTAGAAAAAGTTAAACGTGACATAAACTATTTTGATGCCATTTTTACCGATTTAAACATGCCTGAAATGGATGGCATGGAGCTAATACGCCATTTAGGAGAGCTAAATTACCAAGGCGCCATTATTATTATTTCTGAAATGGAGCATAAGGTAATTAGTTTAGCTGCCAACTTAGCCAAGCAGCATAATGCTCACCTTATCGGTAATATTTCTAAGCCCGTACAATTAACTCAAGTAGGCTCCTTGTTAAATAAAGTTGCCTATTTAAATAGCCACACTTTAATAAAAGAACCTGCTATTTCAAAAACAGAGCTTATTAACGCATTAAAAAATGACGAAATAACGCCGTTTTATCAACCTAAAATATGTATTAATACCAGTAAAATAAAAAGTGCTGAAGTATTAGCGCGTATTGTGTCAAATACCGACGGTAGTATAATTTTACCAGCTCGTTTTATTAGCCTTGCTGAGCAACATGATCTAATTAATGAAATTACATTTGCGCTCTTTGAAAAAGCCACCAGTGATTTCGAAAATATAAAAGAGCAGCTAGGACAAAATTTAAAACTGGCATTTAACTTATCCCCCATGCAGTTAAACGATCTTAGCTGCCCAAATAAGCTATTGCTTATATTAAAACTTAACCAGCTTAAACCTAGTGATATTATTATTGAGATAACCGAACAACATGCGCTTTCAAGCCTAAGCCAATTAGAAACATTAAACCGCTTAAGAATGCATGGTTTTGGTTTATCGCTTGACGATTTTGGCGTTGGCTTTACTAACATGAGCCAGCTTAAAAACTTGCCCTTTACCGAAATAAAAATAGACCGCACACTTATTAGTAATATAGAAACAGATCAGTTTTCTCAAGTTGTTGTAAGCTCCCTCATCGACATTACCAATCAAGAGCATTTAGAACTAGTAGCAGAAGGGGTTGAGCGCCCCGAAGAGCTTGCCTATTTAAGGCATTACAAAACTCGCTTAGCAATACAGGGATTTTTATTTAGTCGTCCTAAATCTAAGAGTGAATTTATAGACTGGGCACAATATTGGATTAAAGTGACAGGAAATACCATTAACTATAAACCCCCAAGCTAATAAGGAGACCTCTTTAGTTGTCTCCTCTAGGGTGTTTATCCTCTTCAGTGACTAAGTTTTTACTATTTGCCAAACGTTTATGCCAACGCTGCTTCGCAACCGCACGCATATTAGTGGACTGATCGCGCTCATCTACAATTTCTAAACCCATTAGTGCTTCAATCATGTCCTCAAGCGTAACAATACCCTGTACGTCGCCATACTCATCAACCACTAAACAAATATGCGTGCGGTCTGTTAATAAGGTTTGTAACAACGACGACGCATTTTGCGAACTAGGAACCGTATAGATTGGCTTTACTAGTTTACTAATTTTGTAATCGCTACCTAAGCGATGACATGCCAACATAATATCGTTTTTATGCACAAAGCCGATAATATCGTCAGTGTCTTTATCAAACACTAATATTCGAGAAAACGACGACGAACCATGCAGGTTCAAGTATTCGTTTACGGTTAAGTCTTTATGAACTTTAAAAATAACTGTACGTGGGGTCATCAAATCGCATAATTTGGCATGTCTAAAATGCAATAAGTTACGAATTATTTCAGACTCATCTTGGTGCAGCGCTCCCGACTCAGTGCCTATATCGGCCATGGCTTCTATTTCTTGGCGAATATAATAGGCTTGGTCGTGCTTTGGTCCCATTAAATTTGTCAGCTTTTGTGCAAGCCATACAAAAGGTTTAAGCAATATAACTAAAAAACGTAAACCGTAAGTCACACTTGGGGTAAGTACTCGCCAATAGTTTGCCCCTAACGTTTTAGGTATGATTTCAGAAAACACCAGCACAAATAAAGTCATCACTGCAGAGGCAACCCCTACTGCTGCATCCGAAAATACAATAGCTGCTTGCGCCCCAACTCCAGCGGCTCCGGCGGTATGCGCCACCGTATTAAGCGTTAAAATAGCCGCTAATGGCTGATCAATATTATTTTTTAGCTTTTCGAGCTGCTTAGCTAATACAGGCTGCTTTTTACGCAGTAATGCAACATAACTAGGTGAAATGCTTAACAGCACGGCTTCCATTACTGAGCATAAAAATGAAATAACAATGGCAACGACCATATAAACTATCAGTAATGTCATTTGCTCTCCGCTTAGTTGAATATATGGGCATGATAACAATACATGCTATATTTGGCCAAAGACTCAATAATAATAGGTATAATAATGAAACTTAACGCACTTTGGCGTCATAGCAATAAACTATTTAAACACTCCTTTGCCCTTTTTACTCTTAGCAGCTTAAGTTTTGCCGCGTTTGCAGCGCCGCTTGATAAATCTAAAATTCAATTTATTGGTCCACTGGCTGAAAACATGCAATTAAAGCCTTTTCAAACGGCCCAAAGCGATAGCATAATTAGTAACTTATTACCCCAGCTACAACTCCCCGTAGCTAACTTTTCGGTGTTTGACAAAAAACACAGCTGGCAGCCATTTAATAAAATAAATGCACTCACTTTAGGCGGCTTACAGGCACTTAAGTTTAATATAGAAACCACGCGTTTTAGCCAAGGTACGTTAACCTTAAAAGGCATTGAACAAGGGCAATTGTTTATAAATGGCGAATTGCAAAAGGCAGACAACAGCAGCTACAAACTCGCCTTAAATAATGGTAGTCATACTGCTATTATTGTTGCGCAACAAGTTGCAAATTGGCACGATGTAATACTCGACTTTGCACCAAAAACACCGAGCGATAATATTACCCTTAGTACTTCACAAACTAAGCGTTTATCGGCAAAACAATTATTTGATGCTCCCACTATTAGCGGCTTATCATTAGCGCCAAACTCAGAGCACTATATTACGACAACGCGCCGCTTTAATGATAAAACACTAAATCAAGCAAACAATGTAACTGAACTTAAAAACACCGACAATCAAACACTGTATCGCTTTGAGGCAGAACAACCAAGCAACCTTATTTGGAGCCCAGACAACCGCTTTTTAGTGTATTTACTAAATGGTGAATTAAAACAACTTAACCGTAAAAATTTATCAATAAAAACCCTCTCTACTCGCTTAGAAGGCGCTAGCGGTTTTACCTTTTATAACGAGCACAGTGTAATATTTAGTTGGTCTAACCCTGCATCTGACAAGGGTAATGACAAACTCACGAAGCATTATAAAGGGTTACAAGATCGCTGGTCATACGCACGTTCAGTAAGCCAAGTTTATATGCTTGATACGCAAAGTGGTTTAATAAAAACACTTAGCCAAGGGCCACTTTCGCATAGCTTTGAAGACTTTAACAATAAGCGCGGTAAACTATTAATGAGCCGCCCTGTAGTCGCTATGCAAACGTCAACTCACCCAGAAACAGAACTAGTAGAGCTTGATTTAAAATCAAATAAGCTTACTTCTTTGGGTAAATTTAAAACTTTTAATCAGGCCAAGTACGCCAATAAGGACGTGTATGTTGTTGCAGGTCCCGACTTTAAAAATGGGGCAGGTAGAGCATTGCCAAAAGAAATGCTAGCGAATAACTACGACGGTCAACTTTACCTGCTTACAGACGGCGGAAAAAACGTTAAAGCACTCAGTAAACAGTTTGATCCAGCAATTGGAAGACTGAGTGTTTTAAACAATGGCGACGCATTGCTAAAGGTTACTGAGCACGACACCCAACCGCTCTACCTATTTGATTTAAGTAAGCAGCGCTTTAAAAAATTAAATACCGGTTTAGATATTGTTGAGCAGTTTAGCTACTCAAACGAGCGCAACATTGAAATATTACTCAGTGGCACCACGGCTTCTAGTCCACAACAATTAAAGCGATTTAATATAAGTAAAAACACCGCTAAAATAGTCTGGGATTCAAAGCCACTTAGCTATGCAAATACACAAATTCCAACTCTCGAAGAATTTAATTTCACTAATAAAAATGGCGTTGAAATTTCAGGGCGTGTTTATATCCCAAATAACCTTGATAAAACTAAAAAACACCCAGCGCTGGTTTATTACTATGGCGGCACATCGCCAGTGACACGAGGCTTTACTGGACGTTATCCGTTTAATTTATGGGCGGCAAACGGGTATGTGGTTTATGTAATACAGCCAACAGGCGCTACCGGCTTTGGGCAAAAGTTTTCGGCGCAGCACGTTAATGCGTGGGGCAACTACACCAGCGACGATATAATTGCAGGCACGCAGGCATTTTTAAATAAATACAACTATGTAGATAGCGAAAAGGTAGGCAACCTAGGTGCCTCTTACGGTGGTTTTATGACTATGCATTTAGCAACTAAAACCGACTTATTTAGCGCATCGATTTCTCATGCTGGTATTTCTAACCTCACATCTTACTGGGGTGAAGGATGGTGGGGCTACTTATATTCTGGCGAAGCGTCTAAAAACAGCTTTCCGTGGAATAACCCCGAGCTTTATAGTAAACATAGCCCGGTATTTAATGCCGATAAAGTAACCACGCCTATGCTACTCATTCATGGTGACAGTGATACTAACGTACCCGTTGGCGAAAGCTTAACTATGTACACTGCACTTAAATTACTTAATAAAGATGTAGAGTTAATAGAATACAAAGGTGCGAACCATCAAATTATTGCCCGCGACAAACGTTTTGATTGGTGGAATACCATGCTAGCTTATTTTGATAAAAAACTTAAAAATGAGCCACAATGGTGGGATTATCTTTACCCTAACGACTAGTCGCTAAATTGTTTTTAATAATTAAGTGAACTGAGATTAAGATATTTATTCTGAGTACAGCAGGCTAAATAGCACCTTTAATAAAACCCTAAAGGTGCTAAATTTTCTAAACTGTAAACTTATTAACTACTTTTGAAACATTAGCTTACTTAAAAACAATAAACGCCCTTCTCAGCCTTTACTTAATGGTGCTACCATAGAAAACTATAAGCATTAACAATAAAGTATTATGACTATTCATGTTTTATTGGTTGAGGACGACGAATTACTCGTTAAACGCATCCAAAATCATTTTACAAATACCGAGTTTACAATAGAAGTTGACCCTACTGGCGCCGATGCACTGAGCACTATAAGGTCGCGAGTTAATTTGCGCGGTGCTTTTTCATTAGCCATTATTGATATTGTTTTACCAAAGCGCGACGGCTTACAACTTGCAAAAGAGCTAAATACCCTTACCGATATTGGCGTAATTTTATTATCGAGCCGTGATTCACAGGCCGATCGCATTGCTGGCCTTGCCCAAGGCGCAGACGACTACATATGCAAACCCGTAGACTTACTTGAACTAGAGCTGCGCATGCGTGCTTTATATAAACGCATTGCACACTTAAATTCAGACAATGATAAAAACGATGATAACGGCGAAGAGTTTATAGAATATGCCGACTTTAAATTACACCCCGACAACCGCACACTAATTACAGCTACAGGTGCTGAATCGCGCTTAACCGAAGCGGAACATAAAGTACTTATTTGTTTAATTGGTAACGCAGGTAAAGCAACTTCTCGTGAAAAAATATCTGAAGAAATAGGCCAGCCTGATTGGAGCCCAAACGATCGTACTGTTGATGTGTTAATTGGCCGTTTGCGTAAAAAATTAAATGATGAAAAAGATCAAAAGCGCATTGTTACCGTACGCGGTAAAGGTTATATGCTCTCTATTTAGTACTTAGTTAATTGCGCTAGTAAGCGCTCAAAGGCGCGGTAGTTAAGTGCTTCTTTTAGCTCATCTAAGCTAATACGCTCCGCCCCTTTTAAATCACTAATAGTACGCGCTACTTTAATTATTCTATGGTATGAGCGTGGCGATAATGCCAGTTTTTCACTCGCTCTGGCTAAAAACTGCAACTCAGTGGAAGCGAGATCACAATGTATACTCATTTCTTTATTGTTTAACCGCGCATTCACTTTACCTTGGCGTTTTAGCTGCAAATAATAAGCAGCCTCTACTCGCGCTCTTACTACTGCACTGGTTTCTTCGGGTTTGCTACTTTGTAACTCAACACTCGTTAGCCTTGGTAATTCAATTTGTAAGTCAATACGGTCAATAAACGGCCCCGAAACACGCGACAAATAACGCATTACTTGATCAGGCGTTGCCCGCTTATCATTATGGCAACCTGTAGGGCTGGGGTTTAGCGCCGTAATAAGCTGAAACTGCGCCGGAAACTCCATTTGCCTTGCCGCACGCGAAATAGTGACAGTACCAGTTTCCATAGGTTCACGCAGCGAATCGAGCACTTTACGTTCGAATTCTGGCAACTCATCTAAAAAAAGCACGCCATTATGCGCCAATGAAATTTCACCCGGTTTAGGGTTTGACGAGCCACCGACTAATGCAACGGCAGAGCAGGTATGGTGAGGATTGCGAAATGGCCGTTGTCGCCAATTAGTTAAATCAATCGACTGGCCAATAATAGAATAAAGCGCCGCAGTAGCAATTGCTTCATCATCTGACATGGTTGGCATAATGGTTGCCATACGTTGAGCCAGCATTGACTTACCCGTACCAGGGGGTCCTAAAAATAGTAAGTTATGGCCTCCTGCAGCGGCAATTTCGAGTACTCGCTTTGCCCCAGGCTGGCCTTTCACATCACTTAAATCAAGCAAAAAATCAGGAGCTTGCGTACAATCTGGGTATTGTATATTTAACGGCAGTGGTTGCTGATTAAGTAAATCGCCCCACACTTCTGCAATAGAGCTTACGGCTTTGCGTTTAACCCCGTTAACTAAACTGGCTAAGCTATCATTTGCCAGTGGTAAAAAACAGCAACGGTCCTGCTCTTTAGCAGCAAGCACCGAGGGCAAAATAGCATTTACACCACGTATCTCACCGTTAAGTGCCAGCTCCCCATAAAATTCATATTTATGAATGTCAGAGCACACTATTTGCCCTGAGGCGACTAAAATACCTACAGCAATAGCAAGATCGAATCGGCCACCGTCTTTTGGTAAATCGGCAGGGGCTAAATTAACAGTAATACGTTGATCGGGAAAACCAAACTTAGAATTTTCAAGTGCGCTACGCACTCTGTCTTTAGATTCTTTAACCGAAGCCTCGGGCAAACCGACAATATGAAAAGCAGGCAAACCATTACCTAAATGCACCTCAACAATCACTTCGGGGGCATTTATGCCCACCTGAGCACGAGAATATATGCGAGCTAACGACATTCCCTATCCTAATAAATACCCTTTAGCTTTAGTTTAGTCGGGATATTTAAAAACGTGTAATACAATACCCCATTTTATGGCTGCAAAACGCAGTAATAGAGTCATCAACATACTCAAAATCATCGCAACTTCAACGATAAGCGAAAAGTTAATACACAAGGTGTACACTATTCCCCCTGCTATACAGGTGGTTGCATAAAGCTCGCCCTTTAACAGCATGGGGATCTCTCGGGCAAGTACATCACGAATTAGGCCACCAAAACATCCAGTAATAACCCCCATAATCACTGCTGTCATATCTGGCATACCGGCAAGCAATGCTTTTTGTGTGCCCATCACGGCAAAAAAAGCTAAACCAAACGCATCGGCAATTTGTAAGTTATAGTGGGGTATGGTTCTTTGCTTATTTATTAGTCGCGTTGTTAGTAATATTGCAGCTAAAATTGCAGCAAAATAACTTTGGTCGTGCAGCCAAAATACCGGAACATTTAATATCACATCGCGAACAGTTCCTCCGCCGATAGCGGTTACGGTAGCAAGTACAACAACACCAAAGCCATCCATCTTCTTTTCATACGCTACCAAGGTGCCCGATATGGCAAATACTGCAACACCTATTAGATCAAACCAGTGGTAAAGTTCTGTCATGCCTACTCTTGCTAAAATATTTACGTTATTGCTACATAAGCTACGCTAAGTTTAAAAAAATAACTACTTTTAGCACTAATTAAGCTGCTAAGTTCCTTTTATATTCAAAACTAACCTATAAACCCTATGAGTTAAATTAACCTTTATAGCCGTTTATTACTCCTTCCTGATTAGCCAATTGAACATGGTAAACAGTAAAGCGACGGCTTTTGGGTTGTAAGTCATTCGCCAAATTTTAGACATAAAAAAACACTCTTTAAGAGTGTCTGTTTATTCTTATTTATTTCAGTGGTTGCGGGAGCCAGGGTTTATGAAGAGCGAACGCATCACGCAGTGACGACGACCTTCGGGTTATGAGTCACTCACTAAATTTTAGACATAAAAAAACACTCTTTAAGAGTGTCTGTTTATTCTTATTTATTTCAGTGGTTGCGGGAGCCAGGGTTTATGAAGAGCGAACGCATCACGCAGTGACGACGACCTTCGGGTTAT
>NZ_JACJES010000009.1:100165-109273 GCF_014164175.1 Pseudoalteromonas sp. SG44-5
GAGTCACTCACTAAATTTCAGACATAAAAAAACACTCTTTAAGAGTGTCTGTTTATTCTTATTTATTTCAGTGGTTGCGGGAGCCGGATTTGAACCGACGACCTTCGGGTTATGAGCCCGACGAGCTACCAGACTGCTCCATCCCGCGCCTGAAATTGTATACTTATTTAAAGTTGCTTACATTACAACTTAGCTTCCAATTAAAAATTGGTTGCGGGAGCCGGATTTATAACGACTACCTTTGCTGGCTAATGAAGAGCTGAGACCGACAAGTTTTTCATTAACTAACATTTACAGTAACCTCAATCCTCTAAAGGAAATTGGTTGCGGGAGCCGGATTTGAACCGACGACCTTCGGGTTATGAGCCCGACGAGCTACCAGACTGCTCCATCCCGCGCCTGTATATTTTAAGTCTATCGACTACTTTATTTTAACTCTTAAGCTAGAGTTTACAGTAACCTCAATCCCCTAAAGGAAATTGGTTGCGGGAGCCGAATTTAAAACGACTACCTTTGCTGGCTAATGAAGAGCTGAGACCGACAAGCTTTTCCTTAACTAACATTTACAGTAACCTCAATCCTCTAAAGGAAATTGGTTGCGGGAGCCGGATTTGAACCGACGACCTTCGGGTTATGAGCCCGACGAGCTACCAGACTGCTCCATCCCGCGTCTGTAATTTCTTTAAAACAAATCCGTAATATTTACGAGCCTGCCTTGAAGAGAGCGCTACTATATAGGAATAAACATATAATGCAAGGCTTTAGTTATTATTATCGTTCAAGTGAACAAAAAGCAAGCAATTGATGTTGTAAGTATTCCCTTTAGTGTGGATTAATCATTTTTTGCCACTCCCAATCAGGGTGTCCCATTACAATGAAGTCTGGGTTTTCAGTACTTTCACGCTGGTTATAAGTTAGTGGGTTAAACTCTGCATCGGTAATACTGCCGCCAGCTTGCTCAACTATAATTTGTGATGCGCCCGTATCCCACTCACCAGTGGGGCCTATTCTCAAAAAACAGTCGGCCTTTCCCTCTGCAACAATACATGCTTTTAAAGAGCATGATCCTAAAGCAACAGTAGTAAATTGGGCGTTAAGGTATTGGCTCACTGCTTCAATTTTTTGACGGCGGCTCACAGCAACCGTTAAGTTATCAGGTGAGGCTACAAATATTTGCTTGTCGCTACCATTTTTACGCTTAAATGCTCCATTATCGGCGCTCGCAAAATAGGTTACCCCTTTTGTTGGCCAATGAATAACTCCCAGTACAGGTTGGTTATTTTCAATGAGTGCTATATTTACCGCAAAGTCGCCACTTTCTAAAATAAATTCTCCGGTACCATCCATAGGATCAAGCAACCAATAACGTTGCCAATGCTGTCTGTCGGCTAATGCTGGGATCGGTGTTTCTTCTGACATAATAGGAATATTGGGTGCTAACGCCTCTAAACCAGCCACAAGCACGTCGTTAGCAGCAAGATCAGCTTTAGTAACAGGTGTGTCGTCTAGCTTTTGCTCTTTACCAATATCGCCATTTTTATAAATAGCCATAATGGCATCACCAGCACGCTCAGCCAATAATATACAAGGCTCTAGTAATTTATTCATCAATGACTCCTGATGCTAAATACTGATCTAATAATAATAAAGCAGCTACACTGCGTGCTTCGGTAAAATCGTCTTGTGTTAATAATGACTGCCAATCGGTTAATGGCCACTTAACAACGACCAGTGGCTCTGGCTCATCACCGGGCAATGTTTGTGGATACAATTGTTTAGCAACCATAATGTGCATGGTGGTATTAAAATGACTTGGCGCTATAGATACCGCTTTTAATCGTTTTAGGTAATCTGCACCAAAACCAACTTCTTCTTTAAGTTCGCGATTAGCGGCTTGCTCTGGTGTTTCACCTGGATCAATTAATCCTTTAGGAAAACCCAGTTGATAGTCGTTAGTGCCAGCGCAATATTCTCGCACCAGTAGTAATTCGTTATCTTTAGTTAACGGCACAATCATTACTGCACCTCGCCCGCCGCCACGAATTCGCTCATATTGACGTTCTTCGTTATTAGAGAATTTAAGTTCTAAAGATTCCACGGTAAATAAGCGACTTTTAGCTATAACTTTATTACTGAGGATTTGCGGTGGTATTGGGTGCTTTTTCTGTGTCATTGGCGTTAATTTGCTATCATGGCAGTTGTGCTTAATCATAAACTTTTCACAGGGAAAAGCCCATGCTAAATTGGTCAAAAATCGATACAGTTTTACTCGATATGGATGGAACATTACTCGATTTACATTACGATAGCCATTTTTGGCTTAACGTTATTCCACAACAGCACGCATTAGCAAAAAATATTAGCTTTGAAGCAGCGCAAGCGGATATTTCAAAACGCTACCAAGCCGTTAGCGGAAAAATACAATGGTATTGCTCAGATTATTGGGAGCAACAGTTAAACCTACCTATTATGGAACTAAAGCGACAATCTAAGCACTTAATAAAAGTGCGCGACGATGTGCCGTACTTTTTAACTGAACTTAAAAAAGCAGGTAAAGAGTTAATTTTACTTACTAACGCCCACCCTGAGTGTGTAATGCTTAAATTTGAGCAAACTGCAATTGATAACTACTTAGATGGAGTCGTATCAACTCATGAATATGGGGTAAGTAAAGAGCAACAAAGCTTATGGCAACAGGTGCAAAGTGACTTAGGATTTAACAAAAGCCGTACGCTTTTTGTTGATGATAGTGTTCCTGTGCTCAACGCAGCACGCCAATATGGTATTGAACACTTGCTTGCGGTTGCAAACCCAGACAGCCAGCAACCACATAACGATATAGCCGATTACTTAAATGTTACCGACTATCGCAAGCTAATTTAATTATTTTAGCGCAAACTATTTTGTTGGGTATCGTGCCTCTAAGCCTTCGTACACTAATTTTGCAAAATCTGCATGTTCGGTATCAAGGCTTTTAACAACGTCTACTAAATGCTCGTTATCTTCTTGGCCGCCCCACACTTTTATGTAACTGCCATCTTTATAGCCATGATCTTGACGGAAGAAGTTTAAGGTGTTTTTACCCACATAACCTCGGTATAAATCGTCAATATTCATACCTATTTGCGCCATACAACCTGCAAAAGCAGCCGCATTAAAAGTTTTATCTGCGACAGCAGATGCCGCCAAGACTTCCAGTGTTTGCTTAAAGTCATCGGCTTGATGGGCAGTGCTTAATTCTAGCTCAAGCTGTTTAGCTATTTTTTCGTAGCTGGTGATACCGTCAATTCTGAGTGACAAGCCAAAATGAAAAATATCCACTAACTCTAAAATAACTTGTTCGGTATCAGGCGTTTGTTTTTTCCACCATTTCCAACCGTAATGATCGAGCATTTCTGCACACTCAACCCAAATGGCTCTGTACCAATCAAACCCTTGGCTAAACCATTGGTCATGTACTTTGGTATTCATGGCATTTTGCATTTCTAGCATCACTACTAGTTTGTTTAAATTGGCAGACATATCAATTCCTGTCGTTTTTGATTAGCTAAATTTTCATTAGTGTAATAATACAGATAAAATGCTTGTTGTGCATTGCTGTATATTTTCATTAGTGTGCTAACTATGTTTATCTTGAAGTCGTAAACTCATGCCATGAGTTTATTAGGTCTATAAAATCTTCAAAACCACAACCACTGCTTAGGCCATTTTCTTCAAGCATTAAATCGTCGTCTTGATAAGCCATAAGATCTTCACTGTCTTGGTGCAGAGCATGGGCTTCAAATAGAGCTTCGTCTTTCGTTAAAATTAAATCTATTTCTTGGCCCTTTAGCGTTAAAGGCTCAAAACTTGAACTCACCGATGCAATAAGCGCTTGCACCATAGCTATTTTATCTTTGCCTATTTCTTCGTTTAACCAGCGGCCAATTATGGCATGCTCGCTACTTATTTTAATGCGTAATCCGCTAATTGGATCGCGAATAAATTGATATTCCATACGTATCGCTTTTAAATCGTTAGTTGCGCAATTATATACGTAAATAGCTGCAGACGCTAAAAAGCAAAATAGCGCCAAAAGGCGCTATTTTATAAAGCTTTAATATTAATTACGTCACGATCTATAACGTGCTGCATCAATAATTGCCCAAACATATACAATAGCGGCAATTATTCCTGGCACAATTAAAAACCATAATGCCGCACCACCAAAAAATAATATAGCGAATATAAGCGCGGCAAGAATACGCCCTTGCACTAGCTGCCCCAACCCCGGGAAAAATATATTACATAATGCTGCGATTACGTTACCGCCTGAACCTTGTCCTGACATACTAACCTCTGTAGTTTATTTAATTTTTATATTTTAGCTATAGAATTACTTACACACTCTATGCCAATTTAATAAATGTTACAAATCATATAGTTGTATTTTTATCAGTTTAACGCTGTGGTGATTTTTACTAAATTGAGGTCAAATTAGCAATTTTTATTATATCTTTTTAACCTTTTTCTTTTTGATTCGCTATCAAGCTACTAGTTTAGAACATAATTTTATGAATAGCTGTGTATAAAAACAGTATTTTATTTAGCCTAACAAAAACACCTGCTATACTGCCCGCATTATTGATTAAAAAGGCGTAACGATGGACGTTTCACAATTACTCGATGGCTTAAACGACAAACAACGCGATGCCGTTGCAGCCCCACTACAAAACATGCTGGTATTAGCAGGTGCTGGGTCTGGTAAAACACGAGTGTTGGTTCATCGTATTGCTTGGCTAATGCAAGTTGAGCAAGCCTCAGCGTATAGTATTTTTGCGGTTACCTTTACTAATAAAGCAGCTAAAGAGATGCGTACTCGCGTTGAAGAGACGCTAAAAGCGCCGGTTGGTGGTATGTGGATTGGTACTTTCCATGGTTTGTCGCACCGTATTTTACGCGCGCACCACCGTGAAGCAAAATTACCCGAAGCATTTCAAATTTTAGACTCAGACGATCAGCTACGTATGATCAAACGTTTATTAAAATCGATGAATATTGATGATAAAAAATGGCCCGCTAAACAGTTTGGTTGGTACATAAGCGCTAAAAAAGATGAAGCACTTCGCCCTAAAGATATTCAAGCCTACGATATTAACGAGCAAATGATGCTGCGCGTGTACGCGGCGTATCAAGAAGCATGCGACAGAGCAGGCTTAGTCGATTTTGCCGAAATACTACTGCGCAGCTACGAAGTACTCAAAAATAACCCTACACTACTGCGCCATTATCAACAGCGCTTTGCACACATGTTAGTAGACGAGTTTCAAGACACCAACACCATACAATACGCATGGTTAAAACTACTTGCTGGCGACTCCAATAGTATTATGATTGTTGGCGATGACGATCAGAGTATCTATGGTTGGCGCGGTGCAAAAATAGAAAACATTAAACGTTTTTTAACTGACTTTAGCGCAGAGACCATTCGTCTTGAGCAAAACTATCGCTCTACCGCCACTATATTAAAAGCCTCAAATGCCCTGATCCAAAATAACTCAGAGCGTATGGGTAAAAGCTTATGGACCGACGGTAACGAGGGCGAACCTATTTCTATTTACGCCGCATTTAACGAGTTAGACGAAGCGCGTTTTGTAAGTAGTAAACTGCGTAGTTGGTTAAATGCCGGCAATGCGCTGCAAGATGCGGCTATTTTATATAGAAGTAATGCGCAATCACGTGTACTCGAAGAAGCCATGCTACAAGAAGGCCTAAAGTATCGTATTTATGGCGGCATGCGATTCTTCGAACGCCAAGAAATTAAAGACGCCCTGTCGTACTTACGCATAATAGGTAACCGTCAAGACGATGCTGCATTTGAACGAGTAATTAATACTCCAGCTCGTGGTATTGGCGATAAAACGCTAAGCCATATACGCGACTGTGCACGCGCCGAATCGTTACCACTTTGGTATGCAGCAAAAGCAATTGTAGAGCAACAACATTTATCTGGCCGCGCTTCTGGTGCAGTGAGTAAGTTTGTCGAACTAGTAGAGCATATTGAAGATAAAATTAGCGATCTAACGCTACATGAGCAAGCTAAATACGTTATTCAAACTTCTGGGTTAATGGCAATGTACCAAGCCGAAAAAGGTGAAAAAGGCCGTGCCCGAGTAGAAAACTTAGAAGAACTTATTAGCGCTTGCGATCAGTACGAATTGCCTGAGGAAGAAGAATATAGCTCTCCTCTACAAGGCTTTTTAGCGCATACCTCGCTTGAATCTGGTGAAGGACAAGCAGAAGAGCACGAAGACGCCGTACAAATGATGACATTGCACTCAGCTAAAGGTTTAGAATTTCCGTTAGTGTTTATGGTTGGCGTAGAGGAAGGTATGTTCCCTTCTCAACAAAGTAATGAAGAGTCTGGCCGTTTAGAAGAAGAACGCCGCCTTTGTTATGTAGGTATGACCCGCGCTATGGATAAACTATATATTAGCCATGCCGAAAGCCGTCGTTTATATGGACAAGAAAAATACCATACACCATCGCGCTTTTTACGGGAAATTCCCGAGGACTGTGTTGAAGAAATTCGTATTAAAACCCAAGTATCTCGACCACCCGCTGCAGGGCGTTTTAGCGCATCAGTTAGTCACGCTGCATTTGAAGATAGCGGCTTTAACTTGGGGCAACGTGTACTGCATGCTAAATTTGGTATTGGTACAGTACTTAATTACGAAGGTGCGGGTGCGCAATCTCGCGTACAAGTCAACTTTGATGATTTAGGTAGTAAGTGGTTAGTAACGGCATATGCAAGACTACAAGCTATATAAAAAGCAGCTCATACAACTAGAGCAACAATTAGCTGGCGCGCATCACCGCCAGCTAGTGCTTGTTACTGGCAATGATAATTGGTGCTATGAGCTGACAAACTCACTAGTACAAAATACTAATACACTTACTCTATCTAAACATTGTGCACTTAAAAATGCTCAATGGCCTGCACACATTCACCAAATATTAGGACAAGAATTTACCCACGCCATTTACGATGGCTTTAGTGGCTTATACCCCGATAAGTTGGCCGCAATTGCTGGTACAGTTAGAGCTGGCGGAGTATTGTTTGTATTACTTCCTGAGCTGGGTAACCTAAATAACTGGCAAGATCCCGCATTAAAAAGTGTCCAGTCTCATGGCCACAGCAATCAATATAGTTTATTCAATCAGCGTTTCAGCTCTATTATTAAAAGCTTACCGGCCTTGCATTACAGTGAAGAATTTGGCTGCATCAATAATAATTATAACTATGTCCTGCACAGTAATATTGATTTTGAACCGCAGAAAAACTGCGTAGCACAAATAGTAAAATTAGCTCATGGACGCGCCAATAGACCGCTACTGATCAATGCAGATAGAGGCCGAGGAAAGTCAGCCGCATTAGGCCTAGCAGCCGCAAAATTAGCTGATAAAAATGTAATTATTTGCGCCACTCAATTTAGAGCAACACACAGCAGCTTTAAACACTTAGCTGCACAGCTAAATGTTAATTACGATCCATTACAAAAACAGCTTGCTAACATGCAATATATTGCGCCAGACGCTCTGTTAAATGAGCTTCCCGAGTGTGACGTACTCTTAGTAGATGAAGCTGCTGCTATCCCAGTGCCTATGTTATTAAGCATGTTAGCGCATTATCCTCGTATTGTATTTGCAAGCACCTTAGTAGGTTATGAAGGCAATGGTAGAGGCTATACAATTCGCTTTAGTCAATATATTAAAAACCACTACAAAGCTTCTAAAGTAATTACTCTTGATGAGCCATTGCGCTTTGCTAAGCAAGATCCACTTGAGCAGCATATTCGTAGTTTATTAGCACTTGATGCACAGTATCAAGAGACTAATAGCAATAAATCGCAGATTCCTAAGCATAGTGAAGTAACTCAGCAACAACTCGTAACTGATGAAGCACTATTGTGCCAAGTCGTTGCTTTACTTGCACTTGCTCATTATCAAAGTAGTGTGAATGATTTACGCCAGTTGTTAGATGCGCCATCGCAACGCATATTTATCAGCAAAATAGACAAGCAATTAGTGGGTGTATGCTTAATCGCGATAGAAGGCGGTTTAAGTGAAGAACTTACTGAGCAAGTTATAAGTGGTGAGCGCCGCCCACAAGGGCATTTAATGGCGCAAACACTTGCACAACTGAGCTTTAACAGTGATTTTTTAACTCATTTAAGTGCGCGAGTTGTCCGTATTGCAATTGATCCAAGCTCACATAATTGTGGCCTAGGAAAAGCATTACTGAGCTATAGCGAGTCACAAGTAAAAGAACAATGTACTTGGTTTGGTGCTAGTTTTGGTGCCACTGCACAATTGCTAAAATTTTGGCAAAGCCTAGGCTTTAATGCTGTTAAATTAGGTTACCAACGCGACAAAAGCACTGCTGAGCACGCAACTTTAGTTGTTAAATCTCTTAATGCACCACAACAAAGTTTACAGTCACTGATTAAACAGTTTCAATACGAGCTGTTTTATGGCCTATTAAGCCACTTTAAGTCATTAGAATGGCAACTGGTTAGCACATTACTGCGCTCATTTAATGATGAAGCAATAGCTTCTGATACGTTAAGGTTATTTACACAGCAACTCAGCAGTAACCGCTTTACTATTTCACCCACTCTCTGGCGTTTAATTAGCCAAAATCCTGTTATAATTACTAGGATAGCAGCCAATCAGCAGCAACTTTTAATTCAAACAGTTTTACAACACCATACCGATGAGCAACTTATTAAAAATTTAAATCTCAGCGGCAAAAAGCAATTAGAACAACTGTTTAGAAACACAACAAACATACTCGCAAAGCAACTTTCTTCATAAAGCCATTTCACTTTTCTGCAGACGTAAAAAAGCCCGAATCGTTAAATTCGGGCTTTCTACAATTTGGGGTCGGCGCGCTACTTCGTAGCGACAACGCAGTAGAATGTCGTAAGTGCCCACAGCGGTGGAAAATCACAGTGCAAATGCACCACATTCATTGGCTAGTGGTGATGTTTTTATGATTTGAGTGTCGGGTATCGCTACGCTCGCCCGACCTACGCGGGAGACTTGTGTACATTACTCACCCACACT